>JAPOTI010000013.1 GCA_026709265.1 Paracoccaceae bacterium
AAAAGGCCGTTGACTGCCTCTACGAAGGTAGCTGATAACGGGGGCAAGTAGTTACGCCTTCGGATCTGAAATGCCCCCGCAGTTTGTCTGTCGCGATCCTGTCCCGCCGCCAGCCGCCGTCCCGCCAGAACAGGGTTGGACCGGTAAAGTGTGTCCATGCGTCCCGCTGAGCACCCATGTTGTCCCAACCCGCAATGGTCAACGCACGGGGTGGAATCTGGCAGAGTTTCTGCCTGACAATGTCCCTGGGAGCACCCAGCTTCCTGTCCCGACCGTTATGGGCATTCACCAGTGCGGCCACCTCGACCGGAAGCAGAAAGCCAAGATTGTCGATCTCGATGCCGAGAATCGAACAGGTCATCTGCCACGACAGACGGTCAGATCGGGTAAGATCGCCCGCATCATCCGCCCATTGCCGGCCCGTGAGCCGTCGCCAGATCGTGTCACAACTGTCCGTCGCCCATCTCCACCGGGTGTTCGCGTCGATCTGCCCCTCCTGTGGCAGACCCGCCAAGGCCTCAACGGTCGTATCGATCAGGAACTCCCGCGGATCATCACTGCGTGGGGGATCAAGCATCTGAATATCGCGTGGGGTCACAGGTGACATGGGAGCCATTCCTTTCCTATCGTGTCCTATCTTGCGGCGTGGCCCTGAATCGCAGGGCGAATCAGCGATTCGCCCATCTGCACAAACGTGGCCAATCAGGGCCAGAGCAATTTTATCATTTTGTCGCCACAAAATGCGACTCCCACCGCGGTTTCGTGACCATCAACCGCTGATTCCCTTTTGGCCATTACAATTGTCGGCAGGCCTGGGATCAGGCGCAGCGACGAATCAGCAGACAGCGATGGAATCTCACGATGGCCATGGAACCCAACAGACTCAACACGCGCACAGCCAGAACCGATGATGGGGGTTCTGCCTGCCTGTTCTTCCACGATTCCTATCAGATGTGGTGCATCCGGCTTTACAAGACATCTGACGACAACAATTCCTTCGACCCGGCGGCGCCCCGCGATCAGTTCATCTTCGAGAATTATCCGACGGCGCTGGAAGCGTTTCAACATTACGATGCGGCCCAACCCGCGGCGGCTGACCGGAAGATTGAGGCCGAAACCGCGATGACAGAGGATCCCGCACACCATCTGCAGACAACATTATCAGATCCGCATGATCCGGACAGGGAAAATACCGCCGCCCGTGCCCTCGTCGCGGCCGAGCAACAGAACGGGATCAGTGAACAGCATTGGCTCCCGGCCGAGATCGTCACAACGGAGATCATGACAGACCCGGAAACCGGCAGGAGGCAACTGAGACATCAGGTGCACCCTGTCGAACTCCGCTGGGATGACGGGGACGAGGGATTCCATCTGCGTCAGCAGGGCGACACAAGCCAAGGAGAGCGTCTCGGCATTCATGCCGACTCAGAGCGCAAGGTCAGCGATCTCAGCGATCTTCGGATCAAGATTCCGACGCGCAACCCGGAGGATGGAACCCGCGCCGAAAATACCTGTTGTCCCTTCACGCTCGAAGGCTGGGCCACGATGCGTCAGGTCTGCATGGATGCCGACATTCCACGCGAGAACGAACTCAAGGCCAGCACCACGCGCTGGGCGGCCTATGTCACCCGGATGCACCAGTGCATTCAGGACCGCCTGCGGGACGCGCAGGGTTCAACCCGTGACGCCGGGCTGGATCCGGTCATCACTGCGATTTCACTGTCCCGCGTGATTTCCGAACAGATCGGTCCCTGTGAGTTACCGACCAATGTCACCTATGACGACCTGTGCCGCTATGCGCTGGCCGAGTCCCTGGAACGCCAGTTGCGCCTGTTCCCCGGTGGGGTGAAACCGGAACCGCCACTCGACCTCCCGGCCACGATCGGCGCGACCATTGGCGTGGAACCGGTGACGGCAACTGTCGGGTCCGGTGCCTGGTTCCGGGCTGGCGTCTACCGCACGGCGGCCGGCGGCGGGCCCGGTGCGTTGGATGCCCGCAGCAACGACAATCTGGTCCGAATGGTTTTTGAACCTCTCACCACCACACCGCCCGAAGAACTTCAGGTCGCCAAGTTTACAGGAGATGAGGCGATTCATGATCGGGTGCAGGAGCGACTTGAGGTGATCGCTGAAGAGAGCCAGAAGACCCATGTTGCCGATGGCCGGGTCAATCCCGGAACCAATCCCTGGGTCGATGAGGTTCTGAGCCGCCTGCAAAAGGCGTTCCCTGACAAGATCTATGCACCCGACGCCATCGATCTCTGGCGAATCGGCGGGCGCGATGGCATCGATATCCTGCGGGTGCGCGACCTCGCCGGCACGACCCTCTTGACCTGGCCGGCAGCGGATCGCCGCTCCATTCTGGAGATCAGCCGTGAGGGGCGGGATTACCCGATGATCCATCGCGCCCAGATTGCCACCCCCGAAGAGATCACGCAGCTGCACCAGCGGGTTGAGGAACGCGCCGCCCGGACGCGCGTTGGACCCGATGAGACCATCACTGAACCGGTGCGGCTGATCGACACGGAAGCGGTCAGACGCACCGAACGGCAACGCGATCGCGACGAAACCGGATGGGATCTCTGATCCGTGGCCAAATGGTATGCCTTCCCGCCGCGTTCACCGTTGCGCCTGCATTATACCCTCGAGGACGGCGGCCAGCGGCGCTTCATCCTGCGGATGCCACCCCGTATCAACGCGCCGAACCTGTTCGCCGCCGGCTGGCGGCGACCCGGCGGGATTGCCGGTCTTCTGAGTGGCATGGCACCGGATCCGGCGGCCTTGTTCCCCCGGCGTGTCCGTCAGTGGATGGCGCAACATGGAGCCGAATCGATTGATCTGCCACAGGCCGAATTGCGGCGGCGTTACTTTGTCCCGCGTGTCTGTCCTCTCAATGCGCTGACCATTGGGATCAATCGCAACGGGGCGGAGGTCCGGGAGTCCGGGGATGACCGCTGGCTGGTTCTGGATGGATTGTCACAGGAGGAGTCGTGGGCGGGTTCAGAACGGCTGCTGCTGGGTGGGCAACTGGATCTCAGCCTGCGCATGCGCGATCCCAGCCAGTATCAGCCCCTGGCCGCACGAATCGCCGATGAGGTCGCCGTCAACAGACTCAGGATCAATCCCGACGAGATGCAGGAACTTGCGGCCGCCCTGATCAAGCCTGGCCATCGCGATTTGCCGACCTGGACCGCCAGCGCAGACCAGTCGTATGCATTGCTGCAGCAGGAAATCATGCTGGCCATGCTGGCACCGGCGCGGGACTCGGCCGCACGGCCGCTGCACAGTTCCGCCCGGCGGCTCATCTCGGCAATCCCGTCGCTCAGGGACGGCGGCGACACCGATCCCCCGCCTGATGTCATGGCGGCACTGGCTGCCGTGGTCGGCCCCCTCGAGGCGGCACAACTGGTCGCCCCGAATGGGGACGCAACACGCGGGTGGGGGCGATTCTTCACGGGTGCGGATGACAGTCACGCGGTCCTGGATCTACGTGGCCTGCCACCGCACGAAGCCGCAGCCACAATCACGACGGAATGCGCCCGGCGCAACGGACGCGTGGTCACCCTGCTCGCGACCGACCCGCACAGTGATGACGGCGCTCCGGTCCTGCAGGCGTGGCAGGATGTGGCCAGGGTCCGGGGTGTCGAGGCCGCGGCTGTCTTGCCGGATGAGACCATCTGGGAGGGTCCGGCAACATTCATCGCGTTCGGCCAACGGCGGGAGAATCTGCTCGACGCCGCCACGGGCGTCTCAATGCGGCTGGAGCGTGAACAGGTGCGTGAGGATCTGTCTCACTGGATCTACGAAGCCCAGCGTGGGCGCGCCGGAATTGCCGGTCAACAGGACCGACTCGCCAAGTTGACCGATTACCGGCCGGCCTCCAACGTCAGCACAGCGGTGCTCAAGCTCCCGCGTGCACAGGCGGCAGATGCCCGCCGCGCCATGCGCCGCCTGATGACAGATCATGGCGCAGTGGACGCCTATGTCGCCGGAATCATGGGGCTTGAACCCGCAGAACTCGCCGTGGATCCCGCCACGGGACACGGCTGGTCGGCAGAGCAGATCGATGCAATCGCGCTGGCGGAATCGGCGCATCGCGACCAGGGTCGCGGCTTTATTCTGGCCGACCAGACCGGAACCGGCAAAGGCCGGACCGCGATGGGTTGTGCCCGGGCCTGGCTCAACGGGGGAGCCCATCGGAAGGTGATCTACCTCACAGTGGACAAGGCCGTCGCCGTGGATGGTGTCTTGCGTGACCTTGTCGATACCGCGACAGAGGGGTTGGCTGGCCGGCCACTCGTCATTGCCCGTGATAGTGAACCCCCCGCAGATCTCGCCGATGCGGCCCGGTCCATCAACCAGCGACGGGAACTCTATCAGAGTGGTGGATTTCCCGCCGATCGCCGGTTTCTGATCTCGACCTATCCGGCATTTCAGGCGGCGAAGTGGGATGATCCTGATCCCGATAAGACCGACAATGACCGGGCACCGGCCGCCTGGTTGCAGGCAGTCTGCAACGACCCGGCTGTCATGGTGATTCTGGACGAATCCCACAAGGCCCTGAACCGTGAAGGCAATATCGGCCACAATATGCGGGCAGCGATTGCCCATGCGGGACGAGTCCTGTTCGTCTCGGCGACGGCCCTGCGCGATGGCCGGAATGTGGACCTCTACCGCCGGGTCTTCCCGCCGACGATGTCACCGGAGGATTTTCAGATCATCGAAGCCATGCTCCGACGCGCGTCGGCGATGGAACTCGAATCCTTCGCCGCCTCCCTGATCCGGGATGGCGTCATGCTGCGGCGTGAACATGACAGTGCCGACATCATCCGCTCCGTGGCCGGTCCGACCGACACCGAGACGCAATCCTATGACCAGGTGATGAACGGGCTCCGCGGCCTCGCGAGCGCGCTTCTGGAAGCCAAACGCACCATCAGAACCCGGAACATGGGCGGTGCCGGTCAAGGCTGGCGCCACTGGTCCGACGCCGCACAAGTCAACATGACAGCCGGAATGGGCGTCATTCTGGATCAGATTTCATCCCTCACCCTGGCCAGCATGACCATTCCGCAGACCGCACGTGTTGCCAGCCTCAATATCGCAAAGGGCCGCAAACCGGTGATTTCCATGACACGCACCAACGAATCCTATCTGCAACGGATTCTGTCCGGAGACGCCCTTCTCACACCGGGCGAGGAACATCGCATCGGTGACCAATATGAGGACGGCGTCGCGACTTATCAGCCTTTCCCACCCCGTCAACTGGATGCCCGGGACTATTTCAAGGAGCAGGCCGCCCGGCTGTTTGACATCACGATCAGCGACCGCGGGCACAGATCCATCCCGGAGGGCGGGCGCGGCGTCGCTGTCCGACGCCGCGGCGGACCCATTCGTCGCAATCTGCTGGATGAGGCTCGCCGCGGTGAGGCCCCGGACATTGCCCGGGTGTGGAACCGGATTGTCGAGGCTGTCGAAACCTTGCCGGCACTGCCGGTCTCGCCCTTCGATGCTCTGAAACAGGAGTTGGCGAAAAATCCCGATGGTTCCGGTCGCGTTCCGACACTGGTTGAGATTACCGGCCGCGAACTGTTCATCAATGACGACGGCGAAATCGAAAAGATCAACAAGACGAATGACCATAAACAGAGGGCCGCGGCGCGTTTCAACAACGGTGACGCCGACATCCTGGTCTTCTCGCCGGAATCCGGGGGAACAGGAGCTTCCTACCATGCGTCGGAGACGTTCGCCGATCAGCGGCCCCGGGAATATATCCAGAATGGCTTTGCCAACAATATCCTGACCTTTGTCCAGAGCGGTGGGAGAACCTGTCGTTTCGGGCAGGTGGCAACGCCGGGTCATACCGTGATTGATACCGGTACGGTCCCCGATCGCCGGGCGCAGAAGATCCACAATGCCAAACTGCGCAATCTGGGCGCGATCAACGAAGGGGATCGTCAGCATGACGCCATACGGGACGATGTTCCGGACATTCTGAACAGGATCGGGGCTGATGCCACCAGCCGTGTTCTGGAGGCCCTGCCCGATATTCGCGCGCGTTTGGGGGACCCCGAATACAATCCCGGGCGCGGGGATACAGCCGAGGCCTTCCTGCGCAAGATTCTGAATGCGCAACTGTTGCTCGATCCCGACGACAACCACAAGTTCAACAATTTGTGCGACTACGAGTACAACCAGTTGCTCGAGGAGATGAATTCGGTCGGCAACAATCCGCTGGAGACGCAAAAACTGCGGGGTGATGTGTTCATCAGGGCCCGTTCACGATTCATTGAAGACAATGACTCGCTCAGCACCGACCCACATGACATTCACAGTGCCTTGCAGGAGCCGGTCGAACTGCTGACCGGCGACTGGTACCGCGAACCGGGATGATATGCGGACATTCTCGGAGAGACTGACGACCGCGGTGATCGGGTCCATCTGGAAAGACATACGACAGATCTCCTTCACTGACTCTCTTGGCGTGGTCGTTGGCTATTCGGCACCACCCGCAGAATTGGCCGATCATGCCATTTCGCATCGGTTTCTTCTCGCACGGCCCGGCAATGCCCAACTGGAGACGATCTCGGCCAAAGACTTCATGAGGCATTTCATGGAGGACGATTCCGGGCTTTTCGGGCGGGCGGGACCGCCCCCGCCACGCGTCGTTGAAGCCTTCAATGCCCTGGCGAGCCCGACCGGGAACACGCGACCGATACAAATTCTTCGCGGTTCACCGTTTACCACCGCCCGGGCCGCGGAGAGAATGCGCAACACCAGACGCTATATCGCACATCACCATCTCCGGCCCTACCTGCTGACCGAGCGCAATGAACGCGGCGAGAGCTACCGTGCCTGGGTCAATACCGATCCTGGAAAGCTGGATCTGGCCAACACACCCTTTCGCATTACCGCCGCCTCAATGATTGATGCGGCCAGAGCCGACTCACTGGGAGCCACATCACTCCACCAGAAACCCCGCGCAACGCAGGAGACCCGAGCCAGCCTCCGCAAATCCGACCACCGTCCCGAATATCTGTTACAGATCAGGGCCACCAACAAGGGTTTGGCCATCAGCGGCAAGGCCATTTCAAAATCATCCATTGCGGAATTCTGGGGCCACAGCACCGGCCCCCAACTCTACCGGGCACTCACCGGGACGAAATTGCCAGCGGTCAATGACACGATCGACCAGAATGCCCCCATTCCGGCGCGGACATTCCGGCTCGCGAACCGGGATGAGGGGCAGCGGGCGGCCTATGTGGCGGCCCTGCTGGATGCCCATCCGGGTGTGCAACTCATGGCTGCGGGGCAGATGCGGGCCTGGTACGGCGAACATGGCCATCGGAATCACGAACAGCGCAAGGCCACCTGGCAGCCGCAAGCGGATTTCAACATGCCCTCGGTGGCAGAATTGGCGCAGACCGGCAATCAGGATCGCCCGTTATTGCGCGCGAGCTGGGCCAATGGTGCGGTCATGTTGTCGGCACTGCCGCCACAGGGTCACGACACAAATCAGACTGGACACGACGGAATTGGGATCAATTCCATCGGTGGCTGGGTGCTGGAACTGCCTGACTTTCGGACACCGGCTGCAGCCTATTGGCGCAGCGAAGCGGGACGCAAACTGTGGCAGATGATCGAAGGCTGTGCGTTGCCAGACATCGCCCGGGTCGCCCTGGATGGAGACGTCGCGAAGCGTGCTGTTCTCTTCATCGACCCCGAAGAAGCCCATACAGCTGCGACGCTGGCATGGATTGCGGCGGCGTCACTGGGTGCGCGATCCGAACTCAATCGTGATTCAGAGGTGCCGATCCGTGCCAACAATCATGACACGGTGACGCTGGCGGCCTGAGATGTACGCCAGTCGGACATATCGCGGGGCGGGGAGCAACGCTGACAGTCTCATTGTGGGCATCAGCGACACCGGTCACTTCACAGCCATCTGCGTCGAATTCGACCTCGCTGGCCCCTATCTCGGCACCCGCGCCCTGTCCATGCGATTGTCCGCCAACACAGCCAATGACGCGCGCAGCACCGGAGATATCCTGAAAGCCGCACGCGGTTATGCCGAAACCCATTTCGGACTCGGGAAAACTTCAGCAATCCAGGCGGCGGGGATCCCGCGTCCCCTTGATCCCTTTGATCCCCTGGTGGGTTACCGCCACCTCCGTGATCAAGACGCCGGCAGGGGCCCTGCGGGGACGTGTGATCTGACATTTCTTCCTGTTGAGGACGCACATGCGCAACTGACGGGTTCGGCGCTGAGACAGGCCAGTCTGGCTGTTCTCAATGGAGATGCCGACATGTTTCAGGAACATGTCTTCACTGCTGTCACGCCAGACTTCGGGCACCATTGGGAGACGAGCGATCTCGCGGGAATCCGCCGCGCGCTGATCGGTCATGGCTATGATCTTGATGCTACCACGCGTCTGTTCAGTGCCGATGGATGCGAAGAGGCCGCAACCCTGCTCTGGTATGCTGAACCCGGCCCAAAAGGTGAAGATCGCCGCCAGGCCGCCGAATCCTGGCCCTGCCTCACCGCGATGATTGCCCAGAGTGAGCACTTGCAGGCGACGGTCGATCAGCGACGTCCCCTCGGAGCGGAATTATCCGCAATCTTCTCTGGGATAGGCAAGGGCGGACTGCGCAAGCTCGGTCGCATCCACCAGACATCGACCGAGCACGGCCCCCTCGCCGAGGCCTTTGTCGGAGCTGATGACGCCGATGCAATTGGCGTGGTCCGGCAACGCCGGGTCGCACTTGAAGGCAGTTGGAAAACCGAAGACGCCGTCCGTTGGCTTGACCGGAACGCTGCGGCGGGCGGTGGGGCCAATGCCATTCCAGACGGCAACGACGAATGGAATGCCTTTACCTCCATCTATGCCGGTATGATCAAACCCCTGGCATCACATTTTGTCGGCCAGGCCTGGCTCGAAACCATCAAGCCCCCGCGGAACAGCTGGACCCAGCTTCTCGAAGGTCTGGGATCAGATCTCGAACTGCCGTACAGAGCCGACCGCCGCAGTCTCAATGTGGCTGTTGCTGACGCCGTCGAACTCTGTGATGCCCTTGCACGTGATATTATCCTGCCGGTCATCCTGACCACGATCGACACGATGCCGGGGTACCTGCATATTCCCGATGCCCGGGATCGGTTCTTCCTGGCGGCGCGGAGTGTTGCCGGCGAGATGCTGGTGCCGACATCAGCCCAACAACCCCTGCGCTCCATCGCCACGACGGTCCGTGCCGGGCTGACCCGTCTCAACAGGTTGGAGATGATCCGTCTACCGCCGCCCGCTGAAGTGGACATCGGGCAGCCAGAGCCCGCGGCGCAACCCCACCCTGATCATGCACGTTATCTCAAAATGGAATGGGAATCGCCGTGGGCGGATACGGACATCAATGGGGTGACGATCTCCTTCCTCACCAGCAAACGCGCGATGCAAGCTGAAGGGAAGACCATGAAGCATTGTATCGGCGGGCGCGGCTACAGCCACCGTTGCTGGAAAGGCGAAGGAATCGCTGCACATCTCGAGGATGAGTCCAGTGCCCAGGCTACAGCCTTCATCAACTTCTGTGACAGGGATACCCGTCGTCCGGTCTGCCGGGAAATCAACGGTCCGCGCAACCAAAGAGGCTATATGGCGCGTGAGGGGCTCGCGCTTCGGCGGGCGCTGTCCAGATTTCTGAAACTGGCAGGCGGTGCTGTCTGCGAAGTCGAAGAGAATCCGCGACGGACAGATTTTGAGGAATGGACAAAAAGCGCGGCGGCCCGGGAGGTGCTGACCCCGTGGCAAGTGGGTCTCGACCCGACAGCCGCCGAGTCATTGCGCATCTGGGAACAGGCGATGGAACGCCCCCTCTTCCACGAAACCGGCAATATTGATGCATTATGGGACGTCTGGACCGAAATCCTTCCCGCTCCCGCGTCGCGTGCATCGTCTGCACAGGCCGCGGTCTGGCGTCTGCCGTCAGCACAAATCCTGCTGCGCGACATGTCACCTGCAGTCCATGAACAGATGATCTTGGAATCGCAGGAACGTGCCCCGCAACCGCGCGTTGCCGCCGAACCTGTCGCGACCGGACCCAGCGGACCATGAGTCAGCGATCAGCCAAACAGATCCCGCGCTTGCGCCCCGCCATCCTGCTGGGGCGGCGGGTTGATTTCTTCCCGGCTGACCATTGGCTGCGGTTGTGCCCGGGATGGCCACCCGCTGCCGGCTGGTGGCGGGATCACAACAGCAATGAATGTGTCCTCGCGGCACTCGTGCCGGCCCAATCACAATGTCTCGCAGCCCTGCTGCATATCCGGCGGGAACCCTGGACGCTGGGCCATGTGGAAGCCCGGGCAGCCGAGGCCTGCGAGGCACTCGACTGGACTTTGCAGCTGCTGCCCTGCGCTGATGGCCAGGCGGGTTGAGGGAGGCACCATCCATGGACTGTCGCGGCTCAATTCGTGCGCAGCACAGCCTATTCTCAAATGATTCCTGCTTTCAGGATCGCGACGCACGTCTGCGCGCGACACTGGAGAGACGACCCGAAATGAGTGCCCGGGTCCAACTCATCAGCGGGAGGATGGCGCTCACAGCAAACCAACTCGATCAACAGATAGGAAACTCATAATGGCTTTTGGCAACAAAAATCGTGGCCGCCAGAAACACGATCATGAACCTCAACCTCTGGCAAGAATCGCCTTGACGGTCACGTCGATGGATAATTCTGACCCTGACAATCCGGTCATGAAAGTGAGCTTGGCTGACGGAACACGGGACACTCTCGGCATATCGGCCGACAGTCCCGAAATCCAGTTCGTGATGCACGAGGATCACAGGAAGGACGGGGGTCTGAAGGGCCTGTTCGGCAAGTTGCCGGGAGCCGCCCAGAGTCAGGAGGTCAAGGAGGGTTATACCTTCTGGGCCGACGCCATCCGCAAGATCAATGACAACACCATATCGGGTGAATGGTATGGGACATTCTTCGGCGTGGGCGCACAAAAGAACGCGGAAGAGAAAGGCCAGGGTATGCCACTCCGCATGGATGGCACGGTCAAGACCACACGCTTTGCACCGAAGGACGATCAGGACGCCCGATGGGAAGCCACAATGATCTGGCCGGATGCTGCCGCCCAGGTGGGCAGCAAGGCTGACCTGCAGACGCAACTGGAAGCCACTCTCGGCCAAGAGGGGCCGGGTGAAAAAGTCGCTTATGTGCGGTTCTCAACCGCCGCCGGAGAGACCCGGGATTGTGGCGTCTTCATCGGATACAACAAGGACGAGGAGCGGCGGCAGACCCCGTCCGAAGCCGTCAAGGGGTGGATGACCCGGTCACATGACGGGCAGAAGATCGACGACTATTTTGCCGAAGCGAATGCCGTGGAGGTCATTCCCGGGACCCGTCTGCAGATGGGAGCGGCCACGGCCAACGGTGTTGAGACTAATTTCCTCGAGCAGATGGGCAAGCGTAAATTCGCCATTGGAAGTTCAAAGGTGACCGTCGCGGAAATCCCTGCGTCAAAGCGTCTTGACGCGCCGTCGGGTCAACCCGATGAGCGTCCGAGTGACAGGCAGATGGACTATATCAAGGCGATATCCACCAACCGCGGGCGCAAGATTCCTGATGAGGTCGAGCGCAGCCAACTGGCAGCGAGTGCATGGATCGGGCAAAATCAGGTCTCCCTAGGTTGGCAGCGTGGACAGATCATCTGCCGCCCCGACTACAAGGATAAAAATGGCAACATGTTCGCCTTGGCAATCGGGGTCTGTCACGAACGGCGCGCTGGCATGCCGCTGGCTGCCGTGCCGACACCAGCAGCGCCGAACGCGCCGCAATTTGCTGCCGAGGCGGCCCGGGAAATTGCGCGCGAACGCGACAGTATCCTGACCGGCGAAGCGCGGGTGCTGGAGGAGCGACGTCAAGACCAGCAGGTGGATACCCGTGTGGAGACTGGCAAAGCCTCGGAACTCGAACCACCAGCCAGTCATGATGATCTCGAAGAGGATGCCGGGATGCGGCCGGGCGGTTGATCGCGGGTGCCGGACAGAATCCTGATCACAGGAGGCGGTGGTGATATCGCCTCCTGAACAACAGGCAGCGCGGCCGGGTGTGATCGCCGCACTGCGCGCCCGACTGGGCAAGCGGGTATCCGGCAGGAGCGGTGCCCCCGAACCGGCCGAATCCACCTGGCAACAGACTCGTCTGAATCTTCTCAGTCATGCCATCAGACCGGTCAGTTTTGGTGGACAGACCTGCGTTGTCGGTCTGCATTGGCACCATCAGCGGTTCAACCCCGTCGCGGGGCCGACATTCGGAGTCAGCTGGCGTGAAGCCCATGCCGGGGCGGATGACCCCGCCTTTGCCGGACTTCCCCCACTCGTGGCGATCGTCGGTCTGGCGGCCGAAGCCGCTGATCATTCCAAATTCGGTGAGCGGGGTGCAACCGAAGGACGGGTGGCCGTCACGGTGGAGGATTCAGGAGAGAATCTGTGGTGGGCGGCAATGCTCAGCGAAGGGCAGCCACTGCCGATTGCGGAGTATCTGTTCAACGATCAGTCCGGGCTGATCGCATGGATTGAATCGGAAGCCAGCGAGATCGACCGGATTATCACGGGCGGGGATTTCGAACGCGAACTGAATGTCAGCAAACCCCTGTTACGGGTTGACACCCGTGATATCCGACCGACTCTGGACCAACCGGAATTCAGGCGGCGGGGCGGACCGGTCGCGGTCCGGATGGCGGCGGGCTGTGCGCTGCTCGGGCTGCTCGGTCTGTTGGGCAATTACGTATGGAGTACCGTTGAACGTGCATCTGTCACCCCGGACGTTCAGTTTGTCCCCTGGGAAATGGAGCTGGAAACATTTGTCCGGGGTTGCGAATCCGCGTTGAGCGGCTTCTGGCCCCGCCCGCCCGGTTGGGAGATGGATCAGGCCGGCTGTTCAGCAGCCGGTATGCAGGACAATTCTGTTCCACAAGGTCAAATTCCCGGAATTCACGCGGAGCACGGCATAGCCTATCATCGTTTCCGGCTGATGGCCGGACATAATGCTGTTCTGGCTCGCGCTGCAGCGGAACTGCTTTACGAGACCTGGGACGGGACGGCCGAGATCCAACCGGAAGAAATCGTCCTGACGCGAACGTTCAGCCTGATAATGAACCCGGTCCTTGGCAGGCGATCACAGGTGATGACCGATGATCTGCTGGAAGAAGCCGAGCGTCGTTATCTGGGACTCGCAGATGTCACCCTGAGCGACGACGGTGTGCGGCTGACATCGCAGGCTGGACTGGCGTCTCTCATCGTGCGGATGCTGGCCATTGACCAGCACATGCCGCTCAGTGTGCGAACCCTGCGGCGCGGGCGGGAGGGGCTCGAGATCGTGATTGAGCCGCGGCGCCAGACGATGCGGGAAGCCAGTGGATAAACGATACGTCACTGTTGAACGGGTGAGCCGGCTCACGGGGCAACGTCACAGACGGGCGATTGAGTTCGGCAATGCCAAGATGTTGGATGCCTTCGTCGACTGGGAAGCCCGCGCGGCGGCGCGGCGCCCTCTCATCCAGCAAGCATGTCCAGACCTGTCGGCCGATGATCGCGAATTCCTGTTGAACGGCATCACACCCGACGAATGGACCCTGTTCTTCGGGGATGATGACACCGACGAAAAGACGTGATCAGCCCGGCCTCTGATGTGAGCGTCAGGAAATTCAGAATCCCCTGAGACAATTCATCAAAACACTGTCTTCATTCAAACCCCAGTTCCAGTCTGAGGCCCAACGGCCGGAATCGACCCGAGGGAAGGCGAAACCCAAGCGCGGATTGCACACGTCGGGTTCTCATCAGGAAACAGAAGAGAGGGAGGTTGTCCGCTGGGGTTGCGCATCGGTGAGAATCCAACATGGATATGCAGGGCCGCTGTATCAGGATGCACGGCGGCCCAAAGAACTGGCTGATCGAGACAGTCTCCCACCCGGTCCAACAATCAATCTCTGGAATCGTTCTGCTCAGCACGGCAGGTCCAGAAACGGTCAGCACGGCGCTGCCAGCGCGGGGGCGGGACGATGCGCATCAAGGCGGGATCCCAGACACCGTGATCTGCCGCGCACATGTAACTGGCGGGACGGCACGGCAGGCGCGAGGTGGCCCGGCGCCGGTCGCCAGCGAGTGCGGCACGCACACCGCGCAACGCGGCCGGGATCGAGATCCCGCGATATTCACACCAACTTGCCAGAATCAGGGCCAGCACGAGGATGACGAAGGTCGTAAGACGGGCATGGACGATGAAGAGTCCGAGAGCCGGGGCAATCCGCGCATCCCAGAGAAACAATTTTGCCGGTTGCATGGTGGCGCGCCAGTAGAGGCGGCGGCCATAGATATTCCCGTCCTGGGTCACAGATCAAGTTCCAATGAAGCGATCTCCTCCTCGCTGACCCGCCCGTCAGCGCGCAGACGGGCAAGGTCACGGCTATAGGGGCGCAACGCGGGATTGCCAGGTTCGGCGGAACTGAGGAACCGGCGAGAAATGGCAGGCCATTGATCGGGTGGGGAATCGGTGAGTGTGCGCCGCAGATCACCCGCCAGGACGGCCATCTCACGGACCGGATAGCGGTTCAGGCCGACAGCAGAGCGCAACAGGCGTTGGGCCACACCAACTTTGAAGGTCTGCAGAATATCGACGGCGGCGTTGCGCTCGCCCGACTCGGTGGCCAGCAGTGCCTGGAATCGACGGAATATTTCCGGAACATCCCCCGCATGAATGGTCGTATAGACCAGGTGGCCGGTCATCGCGGCATCGACGGCGGCACGCGCCGTCTCCGAGTCCCGGATCTCGCCGATAACCAGGATATCCGGGGCACGGCGGAGCGCCGAACGCACGCCATCCGCGAAGGATTCGATATGGGTGCCGACTTCCGATTGGCCGAGTGAGGAACCGCCCCGGGTTGCCGTGTCAATATCGGTGAAGGCAAACTCGATCGGGGCCTGAATATCAACGATCTTCACGCGGCGGACGAACTGCTCGCGCAGGATCGCGGCGAGCGTCGTGGACTTGCCCTGCCCTGTGGCACCGGCGACGATCACCATGCCGGACGGCGGCGAAAGCAGCGGCAGCAAGTCAGGTGGAATCCCGACCTGTTCCAGGGTTGGCGTCTCACGCGGGAGCGCCCGCGCGGTGATCTCGATCCCGGCACCGCCCCGCCGGGCCAGGATGCCAGTCGCATTGACGCGGAACCGCTGGGTGACGGAACGGCTGAGCGCAATTGACCAGGAGAAATCAAGGACCTTGCGCCCCGCCAGCAGGGTCGGGGCCGACGCCGCACCATACAGCGCGATCAGGATCGTCTCCATCTCCGTGGGAGTCAGGGGACGCCGACCTGCGCGGAACTGGCGACCGGCAATTTCACAGCGTGGTGGCTGGTCGGTCTGCAATGTCACGTCCGAGGCCCCCGCTGTGACCGCATTGACGACGAACTGACGTAGGGCCGCGACGTCATATAAGGGTGGTTCGGGATCAAGTGCGGCCCAGTATTCTTGGGTCGTGTCGGGGCGTGGACGGTCCTGGGGTTCGGTCATCATGTTCATGGATCGGTCCATGCAGATCTCTCATGGCAGCAGTGGATCGTGTGGCGACACAGCGGGGATAGGGCCGATGAGACAATCCATGAAAACCGGCCACCTGGCCTGATATCCGTCTGATGAGGCCCGCCGTAACCCGCCACCCGGAGGATCATTGAAACGCGGCCTGACAGTCATATTTTATGACCCTGCTTGCGGAATGTCCATTCAAGATGCCTACTGATCACCTCGGACATCGAAATTGCGTCCTCGGCAGAAATCTCTTTTGCCACCTGATAGACGCGCATCGGGAGTGTGACCTTGATTTCAATCTCCTTGTGCCGCTCAGACTTCGGTTTGCGGGGTGAGTCTTCCCATGCCGTGGACGTGACGGGCGGGGCTTTCGACCCTGTCTGGAGAGTTTGACCCCGGATATCAGGCGGTTCGATGTCTGGCCGACCAACCCCTCTCAAGGCCGCCGCCGATGCCGCTGAGGGGGCCGAGAGCGTCAAGAGCACGGCGTGGATCGACACACACAAGGCCATCCTGACAGATGATCCCCAGGGTGTGGGCAAGGTGATCGATGCGTTGTGTGATCTCCGGTGAAAGAACACAGGACACAGCGAGATCATCACCGCCATTGGGTATTTCCGCAGAAACCGCCTGCGGATGCACGATCAAGCGGCCCAGTCCCGGGCACACGCGTCGTGCCACGACGAAAATTTGGCCCTTTATGGATTGACGCAAATGCACACAACGTTAAAGATGGGTGAATATAGGAAAAATGGGTAATGTTCCCCTTTTTCTATTCAGTTGAATGGTCATCAGAAGCGTAAGGGGGTTATCGACCGCACGTGGAATGGGACAGGCGGAACTTTTGAACCGGGCGGAATTCGGGGTGAAGACTTCCGAATAGAGGATTTACAGCAGAAGTTTGTGGGGTTCGCACAGAATCCGGTCTGTACGTGCAGCAGAATACGGGGTGTACGCATTGAGCCGGGATTATTGTCGGGTGGGGGATCAGTCTGATGGGTGACGTCGTGATTTGCGAGAAACCGTCGCAGCGGGCCAATCTGATCCGTGCGCTGGGCCGGGATGTCGGCACTGTAGTGGCCGCTCGGGGACATCTCTATGACCTGAAAGAGCCTCAGGAGGTCCGGGATGACTGGGCACGATGGGGGTTCGATCTGCTCAATCCCGGGGAACCTTATGCCCTGAAATCCCGCACGGGGCGCGGGCTACAGGAGGTCCGGGGGCGGATCCGGGACGCTCTCAAACATGCATCGCGCGTCGTGATTGCGACCGACTGTGACCGTGAAGGCCACCTGATCGGCATGGAAATCCTGCAAGCCTGCGGGTATCACGGCCCCGTTTTGCGGGCCATGTTCAATGCGGAAGATACCGATTCCCTGCGTGTTGCCTGGCAGAATTTGCGCCCGGCTGCCGATTACGCGGGACTTTTGGCCGCAGGGGAAGCCCGCCGCCAAGCCGATCAAATCGTCAATCTGTCGCTCACACGGGCGATCACCAAACAACTCATGGGGGAGACCCGCGGGGTGCTCGGGATCGGCCGCGTCAAGACACCAACGCTCGGAATCATCTGCCAACGCGAAGAAGAGATCCGCAATTTCCGGTCGGAGATGCGCTGGGCCATTCGCGCCGATGTGGCGGGCGGGGCGAATCCCGATTGCGAGTTTATCGCCGAATGCCGGATCCTGCCAGGCGATGCGAAAACACCAATCACACGAAAGGAACTGGCGGAACGGATTGCCGCGGCCGCACTGAATTGGCAGGGACCTCTGCGGGTGAATACGAAGCGCAGGACGCAGGGGCCGCCACCACCGTTCGATCTTTCCGGTCTGCAGAAACATATGGCTGCCCGGTTTGGGTGGCCCGCGAAGATGACTGCGGATACGGCACAGCGCATCTATTCGGATGTGCCGTTGATCACTTATCCGCGCGGGGATGCCCGCGCCTTCCCCGAAGCGATGGTCGCGGAGATGGCGGCGATGCGCATCGGCTGCGCCGCAATCCTCGGCGAAGCGACAATCGGTGCGGGCCAGATTCGCCAAGGGGCGCGGGGCATCTTCTCCGACAAACGGCTCGAAGGGGCTTCCCACCACGCCATCGCGCCGAACCCGAAAACCATCGACGAATGGCCCCGCCTGATGGTCGGGCTGGGGGATACCGAGACGCGGCTGGCGCGCGAAGTGATGCGGCGGTTCCTGATGGTCACCGACACCGATTGGGTCTTCGATGCGCAGGACATCTCCTTTGAGGTGCCGACCGAAGACGGGAATGCGCGATTCCGCGCCCGCGGCAAAACCACGATTGAGACCGGGTGGAAACGCTGGGGTGGGACTGAGACTGCCGCCAATGATGACCGGGAACCGGACAGGACACGGGAGATCGCTCAGACGCTCCCCGATATCCCGGATGGAAGCCAAGGCACCGTCACACGGACCGGACTGGCGGAGCGACCGACCCGACCGCCGCCACGTTTCTCAGAGGGTGGCATCCTTGAGGCGATGCGCGATGCCTGGACATTCCTGCCTGATGGTCCCGAAAAGGATCGCCTCAAGGACGCCGGGGGAATCGGGACGCCTGCCACCCGCGATTCCATAATCGCCGGACTGGTGCGCCAGGGACAGGTGAAACTGGATGGCAAAGGACGATCCGCCCGCTATATGCCGACGGCGCGGGGCTGGACACTCTGGCAGATCCTCGACCGGCATCTCTGTGAGCTGGTCGATCCTGGCATGACTGCGATCTGGGAAGCGGAGTTTGATGCGCTCGCACAATCCGACGGAGCCGACTGGTGGGACGTCGTGGAAAAGATCGCCGACCGGGCCGCGATGCAGATCATGGTCATCCAGACACTGGAGACGGGATGCATTGGACACGTCGACACAAATCAGGATAGTCAGACACACAACCGCGGCAGACGCCGCACAGAACCACCCGCATCACAAGCATCAGGGAGGCGCGGAATGAGTGGCGACAACACCAATGACACACGGGACATGACGCCCAGTGCGGGGAAACTCGCTTTCCTGCACCGCCTGTGCGCCCAGACCGGCACAAGCAAGGATCAACTCAAGGCGGGTTGGGACAGTGATTATCGGATCTGCGGCGATGAGATCGACCGTCTGAAGACACTGCCGGGTGGCAATCCACCGACCACGAAACAACTGGCCGCCGCAGAACGGGTGGCGGTGCGACTCGGGATCGACCTGCCGGATGCGGTGCGACAGGATTTCACCCAATGCTCACAATTTCTCGACGAGCATTTCCGGAGGGAGGGATGATCTCGATGATACGGGTGTCCCAGACAACAGCCGCAGGTCTGGCGTTGCTACTCACCGGCTGCGGGCCCTTCGGCCCGGGCGGCGATTTCACCGAGGAACGCGCCCGGACCGGCGAACGGGTCGATGCCGTGGCCGAGATCGCCCGAACGCAACCGGTAGCTGCCCCGGTCAGGCGCTCCGGCAAACCCCATTACGGGAGTGAAGATGCCAGTCTGAAACCACGCACAGACGCGCATCCCAACGGATATCCCCTGCCCGCACGACTGCAACAGCGGGACGCCATCGCGGTAACCATCGCGGCCCAACAACCGATCCGTGAGACCGCCAACGTGATCGCAGCCGCCTCCGGACTGCCGGTGACCGTGATCGACACCCTCACCGCGCCTGACGGTGAGACCCTGGTCGTACCGATCAAAGGCGGGCGACCCATCACCCATGACGGGGCGCTGGCCGCCCTGCTCGACCGGGTCGCTGGCGAATACAATCTCTTCTGGCGGTTCGACGGACGCCAGATCGTCCTTTCTTCCGTGCGCACCCGGGGCTGGACCATCCCGCTCCCCGCCGGATCAGCGACGCTCGCCGCTTCCTCTGGCGGACTGTCAGGCGGGGGGCAGGACCGATCGGTCACGATGTCCACCTCCGCCGAACAGGATCCCTGGATCGGTCTGCAGGTCGAACTGGAAGCCTCCGTGCGCCCGCCGGCCACCGTCACGGTGATCCGCGAATCCGGACGGGTGCTGGTGACCGGACGCCCCTCTGACCTCGAATCGGCCGGGCGGATCGCCGCCGCCTGGACCGAGCTCTACACCCAGCGGATCACCATGGAGATCGGCATCTACGAGATCGATGCTTCAAGATCCTCCGAATTTGAACTCGGACTGAAAATGCGCAACGCCTCGGTCGAGGACATGCGGGCGGAACGCGACCATGTCCGGGCGCAGGCGACCGGGGCGCGCAGCGCGAAGGAAGCCGAAGCCACACAAACCGAACTGGCCGGCCGGGCCGCGCGGACGACCAAGGAAGACGAGGCAAGACTCGTCGCCGCGAAAGGAGAGGCCGAGGCGGCACAAATCCGGGCGGAATCCGTGGCGGCGTCAAACAAGGCCCGGGATGACACCCGTAAAGCTGTCGCGGATGCGGAAATCAAGGTCAGGGAAGCTGCGGCCAAACTTGCGGGAGCCACCACCGAACAGCGGGCCCAGGCCCTGGCCGACAAAGTGAGGGCCGATGCCGAACTTGTGGCGGCACGACAGGAAGACGTTCGGGCCCAGGCGGCAGCCGGGACAGTCTCGGATGTCGCTGAACAGCGTGCGGAAGCCGCCATCAATGAAGGCTCCCTCGAAGCCGCCAAGTTACGCAATGAGGGACGGGCGGCATTGGCGGAAGCCACGCGGGCGGCGGCTGTCCTGCGCGGTGACGGGGCATCGGCAGAAGCGGAGATCCTGCGCAACGAATTGGCACCCGCCGTCGCGGTCAATCTGCCCGGCGCGGGCGAAGCCTCGATCATCGATGTGATTTCCGGGCGACGATTGCAGCTCGACCTGAAAGCCCTCGCCGACAATTCCTCTGTCCTGGCCTATCGGACCGCACGGACCGCCGTGCAATCCGGCGTGCCCGCCCCGATCATCCTGACCCGCCAGCACGATTTCCTGGCGGGGCGCGAAACCACGGAGGAAGGTGGTGTCAGCGAGTCACGGGAATCCGTGGATTCGGGCCTGTCCCTGCACCTGCTGCCGCGGCTCGTGCCGACCGGAAGCAGCCATGATGTGCAGCTCAGCCTCAACTTGATGCAGAACAACCTGATCGCGATCAATGCGTGCGGGACGATCGAATGCCCGCAGACCGAAAGCCGCATGATCTCCTCGCAGCTGCTGCTCAAGCCCGGGGAGACGCTGGTCCTCTCGGGCTACGAACAGGACCGGGTCCAGACCGGGGGCGGCAGCGGCCTCCTCTATACCGGTCGGAAGGGTGAGAGCAATCGCACCGCCCTCGTGGTCATCGTGCGCGTCGGGCTGACGGCGGCGTGAGGAATGGCACGGGCGATGGACCCTGAGACGATGGAGACAGTTGATCAGGAGTTTGTGCACGATACCGGATTTGCAAAGCACCGCCAGATCGGGCTGACGATTCACCAGATGGCCGAGATCTATTTTGACAAGTGTCTTGAGCAGGTGGCACGTGCCAGATCAATCTCCACGGGTCAGACAGGAAATCCGCGTGACGAGGTCGCGGCGATCGCGAAGGCCACCAAGCTGGCCAGGGACTGGCGGTGGGAATGCGGAAGTGACGAACTGACCTATCGGATAATTGAGATGTGGATGGATTCCGCTTTTTCGGAGAGCAGCAGGTCTATCCACGACGATCGCATGGGCAAAAACGACGACAGCCCGCGGATGGAGGCATGCGGGATGGGTCAACAGGCTTGTGAACTGGGACGCAGATTCTGGATATCCAGAATCTTCTGGCCGGCAGGACAGCGGGCCGATGGCTGAGGACAAGGATTCCGACATGATGGCGAACACGGACCAACTCAACGAAGCGCGGGACCGGCTGGACGCATTCCTCTCCTCGTTCCGGATGAACCACCTGCCCCCCGACGCTATCGCCACCGCGCTGCTTGAGGCGGCGGCGCGCCTGGACTCCAGGGACAGCGAGATCGGAGCGACACCCGGGGCCGAGACCCCTAGCGAAACACCCGGAGGCGCACGGGCGGCAACATCCCCCACACCCGCCCAGCGGCGCACCGCGGCCGGTGAGATCACCGACACGCTGACCAACGCGATCCGGCTCATCGGGGCCGTCCTCAGGACCCTCCCCCCGATCCGGGGGAATAGTGTCAACGGGGACAGCCTGGATCCGAGCTGGTGGCGCAAAGAGATCCGCAGCCTGATCTTCCTGACGACACGGACCGTGCAGGCCCGTCAGGCGGCAGGGTTGGATCCCCTTGATATCGATTCGCTCTTCATGGTCTGGGAACAGATTGATGACATCATCCCGGACCGGGATGAGACGCGGGGTGGTGCGGATGCCTGACTCCATCCGGAAACCCGCCACCCGTCCGGCAGGCACACGTCGCGTCAAGGGCGATTTATTGCAAACCTCAAGGATTCGCAGTGGGCTGCTTCTGCCCCCTCAAAACACGTGATGGCATCCCAGCGGCGCGGAATCGGCCTCTGACGCAGACTGGTGGGGACAAGGAAGGTGTGACTGCGCCGGATCCATGGGGGATTCCCGACCGGGCGACGATCCAGCGTCCTCGCCCCCGCGGTGAACGCCGCGCCGCCTTGCGGGATCGCCACCATCTCAAACGACTCTGTGAAGAGATCCAGCGACGCGGGCGGGTGACCCCGAAACCCCGCGGGACACCCCGGAGATGAACCGGGACACCCGCAATGATCGCGCGGCGGCGACCCGGGCCCAGACAGAGCAGGCTGACGTACGGCTGCGCACGTTGATTGCCACCGGCGCGTTCGACGGGATGGCCAGCACGGCGGTGGCCTGCGGATTCCTCGAATGGGCGGCACGATTCCTCGGCGTCGGACTCGCCGGGGCCGATGACGACCAGACCCGCGTGATGCTGGAACAGTTGTTCGTGGACTTCGCCGCGAAGACCGCTGCGGCCCAAGAGGCGCGCCGCGACGCGCTCCAACAGACTGATGGGGCGCAGGCTCCCGTCGCGAGTCACCGCATTCACTGACACGGGCAGCAGATCCGGAGGCGAGAAACGATGACAAAACAGGACGGACACAGGGAGAGCGGGCGCAGCGATGAGGTTTATCACCGCCTTGCCGCATTGATCATGTCGGGCCCGTTTGATGAGTTTTGCAACCGGGAGGTCCTCATCGGCACCCTGGCCCTGGCTGCCGTGTCCCTGCAGACCGAAGTGGACAAGGGCGGGGCGGACCCGCAGGGTGAGACCGAACTGTCCCAGCTCGAAGCACAATTCGACGCTCTGGTGCAGGCGGTGCGGCGCTGTCTGCCGCCGGAGCCACGCGCGGGGGCGACGGACCCGACCTCATCCGATGACGCGGCGGGGGACGATGATGCACACCCGGCCCCGCAACCCTCCGCAGAGCGGATCCTGCTGGAGGGCGACGCGGTCAATTCTGCCTATCAGAACCTGACGCAACTGATCAGGGGACCCGAAATGATTGATGTGCCCCGACCCGCCCTGCCCGGTGCGGTCCTGCATCTCGCCGCCGCGCTGTTTGCCGGTCGCCTGGTGCAGGAGACAGATGACCAGATCGACGCGGATGTGGCCTATCTCGGCGCGATCTTCCGGCAGATGGTGATCGCGCAACTCGGCCTCGCACGGCTGCACGCGGCGGAGCCGGCCAGCAAGGCCATGAACTGAGAGGCACACCGATTGAGATGCCGGACACGGAGCGCCTGCGGAGTCATTCAATGGCACGTCCCTCCATGAGACGCGGACATGCAAGTCTGGCCGGGGTGGGACTGGCACTGGCCCTGCTCCTCACCCCGCCGAACCCGCCTGTTGCCCGGGCGGACACGATCACCCCTCTCACGCATGAGACACGCCGGGGCGCCGATGCAGCCGAACGCCAGGCGGTGTCCGATCCGGATTTCCTGGGGACCGCACGGGGCGGTGTCTGGTCGTGGGGACAGATGCGGATCGTGATCGCCGAGGACGCCCTCAATTGCGGCTGGCGGGGCGAGGTCTGCCCTTTCGTGCTCCTCGCACCTGATGGGCAGATCCGGGTGCGGGGCACTGCCCGGATGCGCCCGTGGATCGCCGGGGCGACCCTGCGCTGGATCGGGGCCGACGGCACGGTGCAGATCGCGGCCCCGCGTGAATGACATGACCCGATTTGTGTGTGTGGCATCAGTTTCAGGACAGATCTCGCACGCAGCTTTCTGCGTAGCGAGGCAAATCACCGATGACATTGCCGCGCCCTTATGCTACATATCATCCACACAATCACACCAGGCGAATTCACCAATGTCACATCCGAATCCGGCGGCCCGTGCCGCCGCCGACAGCAAACTCCAGGCGCTCAGGAATCTGGGCGCAGGACCCGGAAAATCCGCGGATTACACGCAGGGCTGGGACGACGCCGTCACCGTCTTTTCCACCGTGCTGCTGGAGATCAAGTTCAACAAGACGAAGCGCCCCAGCGCCATGCAGCGCCTGCGGCACCTCTCCGCCCGCTCCCGCCAGCGACAGGCCGACCGTGCGGCACACGCAGCGGAGAGCATCGGCTGACACGGTGTCTGACGATGCTACCTGACAGATCAGGCGCACCCCCGATACGGCCGGTGGCCCCCGCGGGCGAGAGAACCTGTCGTGTCTGTGGCTGCTGGGAGTTCGTGGCCTGCTGGGACGACACGCTCGGGGGCCTGCTGGTAGGTCGCACCCGACCTGTGTGCGCATTGCGCCGCCGCGATGCCGGATATGCAACCCCGTGCCTGAGCCGCAAGAAGGGCCGATGAGCCTCCTCCGTGCCCTGTCATAGGTCACCCTCCATGATCTGCCGACTTGTCCCGCTGGGCGGGGTCAGGGAGGCCCTGACAAGCTTTTCCGAAGTGCCTTCCGGCGCGGGATGGCGAACCGGATCTCCATCTGCCACATCGCGTCATCATTCCGTTTGTTCTCCCCAACTTCGTGGTGTTGGCGGTCCGGCACGCCGCCGCCGCGGTCTCAGCCTGCTGGCGGCCGCCATTGCCACTTCCATCCTGGCCCTCCTGGCCGCTGAATGGGCGGATCTGCAACGCCGGTCCCAGGACCGGATCGCTGCCGAGGCCCTCGGACAGGAACTCGCAGCACGGGCACGGGTCTTCGATGCCTGGCTCAACGCGGATGAGCAGGATCGATCCTTTTCCACAGGTCCAGGCCCTGGCCGAATCCCCTGGTTCCGGCCAACCTCCCGACCGGAGACAATCCCGCCCACACCCCGCGAGCAGGCCATCGTAGCCATTCCCGCCCCCGATTTTCTTGACATGATGGATGGGGTGGCCGAACCCTGGACGAACAATAGCCGGCCGCGGCTCCGGGTGTGGGACGACCCGCTCGCGGCGACCATCCCCGGCGACTGGGTCCTGCGCTACGTGGTGGGTTGGCCGGACGGGGCGGATGCGTCCCGACCCGGTGCCGGCCCGCCGCACGGGGTGATCGTGGCAACTCCGGACTCCAGTCTGGAGACCGGAGAGATTCTGCGCGTGCGCCGTTCCGTTCTCCGCCGCGGCGGGGGTCCCGGCGTACGTGCTGGTCGGGTCCCCAATAATGATCTGGCGGCGACCCTGGCCCGCGCCGGATCCATTGGTCCGATCAACGCCCATACGATCTTCATTCCGAGCTGGCAGTTCGCTGATATTCCACGCTGGCTGGCCTTGCGCCGGCCACGGGCCGGTTTCCCGCCGCCCGGGACCGATTTCGGTCTGGGGTTCGGGGGCACGGCCACCGCGACAGGGGCAGAAGCCCAGGGTCTCGAATCCCGCGGTGCGCGGATCGGTGGTGCCGTAACGATCGGCAGCATCCCCGGTGCCGAGCCACAATGGACCGATCCGGGCAACCCCCGGTTGCCCACTGTCTTTGCCGAAACAACCCCGTTCAGCACGCTGAACGGGCAGGATTGCGCTGACTGTGGCACGATTACCGCCAATGAGATCATCCTGCGCGGTGATGCCCGTTTTGCCAATGCCAGTGCAGGTGGTGGAATCGATGGCGAGCGCGTCTCTGTTGACGGCAGCGTGACCACGTCCCGGCTGCAGGCCGGAACGATGCGGGTGGACGGAACCTGGACCGGTACCTCTCTCAATGCCGAGACAATGGATGTCGGTGGGACAGCCATCATCAGCGGGACGCTCGCGATCGGTGAGCGTGCCGGTGTCACCGGATCCCGGGCCACATTCAGCGAACTTGATTCCGGTCGGATTGGGATCAACGGACAGCTGACCGTGCAGGACACCCCTGACGAGATCGGGCTGTTCTCTTCGGACGAGACCTCTGCCGCTGCCCTGACAGTCACCGGCCCCGATGCGCGCTGTATCGGCTGTGTCCCCCCGCCCCTCCAACCCGGTGATCCCGGATACGTCCCACCGTGAGGATGCACAGGCACCGAGACGGGCGGGGACGCGGAATGCGCCGACAGCGGCGCGGCCTGACACTGGTCGAGGCCGTCGTGACCATCATGCTGTCAGCCATCGCCGTGCTGGTGCTCACAACACTCGTCGATTCCGTGAGCCGTACCACCATTCTCCAGAGCGAAGCCCGTGCGCTCTCGCGTGCCGCTGATGATGCAGTGCGAGCCGCACGATCTGATCTTGATGCCCATATCGCTGCAGCGCAAGGATCTGTTATCCGCATCGGGGCTGGTGACATCACCGGTCTCACGCCGTCGCTCCTGACAGACAGCACGCCGGTCACCGCCACCACACCCTATGGACACACGATTCAATTTGCCCATTTCGCGCCCGATCCCGACACGCTGCTGGTGCTGACCTGGACGACCGAAACGCTGGCGGGTGTCCAGGGAATCGCCATACCCCGCGTGCGTCCGGGAGGCGGGATCCGCCGGGTCGGTCGCGCCGGTGGGATCACCGCAGATCTGCGCTGTCCGGCAGATCACTGGTGCGGTGTCGGAATCAACTGGGACACGGCCCGTTTCACCGCGGCGGCGGGGACGCTGGCTCCGGCGGCCGGGGCACTGGTGGCAATACGCGACATTTCACTGGCGCGCGAACCGACGCAACTCCTGTGGCGCACTCGCAATGCACCACGTCATCTGTCGCGCATGGACACCGTGATGCAGGTGAGTGGCACGATCGTCAATGTCGATCAGGTGGTGGCACCCCGGACCATCGCCGGAATCGGGACCCTGACGATCACCCCGGCGATTCCCCCGGGATCGCCTGCGGGGACGGCGGCGCAGGGTAATCTGACCACCGCATCATTGACCGTGGGACAGGATCTGACCGTCGGAGGCGATCTGGATGGTGCCGGCCAGATCATCGGCGCCGGGACGGCAATCGGCACCGAGGATTTCGGTTTCGGGTTTTTTGACATCGCCGGCGATGCCGGTTTTTCCACCGCCCGCATCCGGTCGCTCGACTCGGTGCCTGTGGGCGGAAATGTCCACGTGACGGGCAATGTCAACTTCGACACCACCGACGTCCGTGAAGGGCATGGCGGGACCTTGGCGGCCCGCGCAGGAACAGGGCAGAATCTGGGTCAGGTGAAGACCGATGCCGGCGGACCCAGCCTCCGACAGGTGACGGCAGCGTCCGTGCAAGCCGATCATACCGCCATCCGCAAGGGTTGTGCCGGTGACCTCGCGGATCCACGTGATGCCGATTCCGCCTGCACCCACATGAGCGGTGCCCAGGCGATCATCCGCGGTGATGCCGCCGCAGCGCAACTGGCGACCCATGACGCTGACATCTCAGGTGGAATCACCGTGAATGGCTGGATGTTCGTCAATGAATGGTGCAACGGCTGTGCAGCACCGTCCACACCGTGAGAACGCTATGACTCTTAAGCTGCAGCCATCCCTGATGATGCCCCGTTGGCGACGGGATCTGTGGGCCCGGTTCCTGCAACACTGGCGGGCCGTCCGGGAACCGCCGCTCCGGACACCGCCGCGTCGCTCGCGGTGCGGTTTGACCCTGTTTGAGGCCGCGGTCACACTGGCCCTCGCGGCGGCGACCGGAGCGTCGGTGATGGAGGTTGCCCGCCAGTGGGCGGAACAGGAAAATGTTGCCAATGAGGTTCACGCGCTGGCCGATGCGGTCGAACTGGCAGCGTCCCATGCCCGGGGAGACCTGACGCGCTTTCTCTGCCAGACTCATGCCGGCAGCCAGGGCGGGGCGATTGCATTCGATGTGAATGCCCTCGACAATTTTGACGATGTCGGCCGAACCCTGACCCAGATCCGGGGTGGCACAATCCGGTTTGCCCTGTATCGGCCCAGCGACAATGCTGCTGATGGGCGGTTGCTGGTGGTCGCCTGGGCCGCACCGACACCCGGACTGGACAGTTATACCCTGCCGGTGCCGCAGACCCGTGCGCATGTCGGGCGCCGCGGCGGTGTCGGCCAACCCTGTGCAGCAAACCATCTGTGTGGACCCACGATGAACTGGGACGCGTCGAACATGTTCACCATGCTGGGCACATTGCCCAGCCCGCCCGCCGTGGGATCCCTGGTGGCCGTGCGTCAGCTCAGTTTCGAGGCGGACCGCGATCCGTTCCTGCACCGGGTCAGACTGACGGAAACCGCGTCCTGGTTGTCCGCTGCACCCACCGCCTGTTCCACCGGCAGCGCGGCGCATCTGGCCCAGCGCGCCGCGGCCGATGCGATGAACCGGGTGATCGGCGACTTTGATCTTGGCGGCGGGAATCTGGGCAATCCGGATGCGGTAACGCCTGCAGTGCAAATGCCGACGCGGCTGCTGGTCAATCGGTTCGATGTCAACGGACATGTTGTCTCGGACGGAGATCTCGCACCGGAATCGGTCCAACTGGCCGGGACTGTCACGGCGAGCGGCTCCGTGACCTCCACCACATCAATTATCGGACAGGGTCTGGATGACACCACATCGCCGCCCACGCCGATCCGCTCGAGCGGGAGATTTGACGTCACCGGCAACCTGACTGCAGGCGGCGCGTTGCGCAGCCACGTGTTGGCGACCGGAACGCTGGTGCAGACCGGCGGAACCGGTGGTGTGATCAATGTCGGAGATCTCAGTGTTGGAGATGACATGACCATTGCCGGCCCTATTGCGATCGTCCCGCCAGCCGGGAGCACCAATCGCGCTCATGGCACCTTTTCCGCGGGCCAGGTGCAGGCACAGACCCTGTCGCTGCCGCCCGGTACGGAGTTTCGCACGGGTGCTGGCTGGGAGACCGATCTCGGTTCCTATCACTTGACCAATTCCGGAACTTTTGGAAACCCCGATGGTTTTCATATCGGTGGCGATCTCACCGTGAACACCCCCTGCGTCGGATGCTGACGCACAGCCACGCGTCGCCGCCCAATCGCAGACACGGATCAACGAAAGGTTTCATCATGATTGAGAACCGAAAAGAACACCGGGCAGGGCTGATGGACTGGGCTCTGTCGCTCACGATGATGATGACCGTGGGCCTGTCGGATCCCGGTCTGGCACAGACCAGAAACGATCCGATCCATCAGGTGATTGGTGAGATGACCACAATCCTTGAGCGCCAGGCCGGGCGAACCCTGCCGGCAGCCGCCGCCTTGATGCTCTCAGGGCACGTGGACGTGGTGATCCGGCCCGATTCCAACCAGGTCTGGCTGGTGGGAACAGATGATGCCATCGTCGATGTGGGTGAACTGCGTGTGCGGGAGCGCCGCAACAATGCTGATCTGATGGTCTCCTGGGAGACGCACGGTCACCGTGTGGTGCCGCCCGATGTCTTGCTCTCACTGCTGCGTGAAGGGACATTCGGAGACACCCATCCCGCCTATCTCTGTCAACTCCAGGTGGCCGCGGGCGGTATGCTGCGGACAGCGGTCGGCGCAATTCCCGCCGGGGCCTTGATCGGCAACGGCGCGGTCACCCATGATGGCCAGTTGCTGGCGCTGTTTGCCGGATCTGGCGATCAGTTGCGATTCATGGATTCGGACGGGAATGATATGCGGCTCGGCGCGGCAGGAAACCCACATCTTCCCTGCGCAATGGTGGCTGCCGAACTTGGCGGAACCGGGCCGGTGATGGCCGCGTTGCGCGCCGAGAAACTGGTAAATCTGCGCACTGCCCTTCTGGATGGCAATGCGGCATTGCGGCGCACTGCCGGGTATCAGGACCGCCTCAAGCGACTCGCCGCGGACGATCCTGCGGCGGCGCTGCGGGCACGGCTCAGTCTGGCTGAATGTCTGAACACCCCGACCCTCTCGATCCTCTGCGATCGACTGCCAGCCACCTTTTCCGATGAGAGTGGCCGCACCATTATTCCTGACAATGAGGAAACCCGACAATGACGAACACAGAGACAAACGGTATCACATTGCATGTCACCCGGGGGCAGTTGCTGGCGGGCGGGTGCGTCGCGAGCGCGGTCGTGGTCCTCGCCCTCGGCTTGTGGTCTCAGGGATCAGATCCCCCGTTCCCTCCACCGACATATCGACCGCCGGTGGCAGCGGCTGAAACGGGACCCGCTCCTGATCGACCGAACCGTGCGCCAATTCCGTCTCTGGAATCCGATAATGTGGCCGTAACATTCATCTCAACCGAGACCCCGAAAATGGAGATTGAGCGCAAGAGATTTGACGAAGGAAAACGGATCGCCCGTGAAGCCGGGGCACAGGCGACCGTGTCACTGCTGCAGGCGATGCAGACGCGCGATGACCCCGACTGGGCGCAGATGGCCGGGATGGGCACCGCACTGGCGGAGATTGTCCAGAACGTCTCCGGTTTACCGGTGGTGACTGCGGCGCTGGCGGCGATGCCATTGGCATCGCCCGCCTCCTCATGCGCTTCTGTGGCACTGTGGCCCGGATCCTTGTCTCCTGAGTCGGTGAAGCCAACATCGGCAGCGGCCACGACCGCACAGACCACCAGCCGGGATGCCGCACTGTCGGTGCCTGATACACCTTCCCGTGTTCCACCGGGGATCGTCCGGTTCGCCGAACGGGAGACTCCACCTGCTGCGGTCACAGCCGTTGCCATTCCGCCCCCGCCGGACGGGTTGCAGGATCGCCTGTCACAAGTCGCCGACCAGACATTCTGGGTACGCCTCGGAGACGTCGGGGTCCCGGCCCTGGTCATGTTTGCCGATCCCGGTTGTCCGCATTGTGCGGCAGCTCTGGACAGATTGTCCGGACCGATTCTGTCCGGACAGCTGCAGATCAGGCTCGCCCTCGCGCCCTTCCTGAGCGAACATTCCTGGGATCTCGCCGCCGAGATCCTGCTGGCCGCGGATCCTGCAGGACATGCCTGGAACATGATGTTGACCCAGGCACGCGGGACACCGCGCCTGGCCATTCCCGGAACCGGGGCGGCCATTGGCGCACTGGGTGGCGCACTGCTGGATGCCAATCTCGACTGGATGCGGCACATGACAATCTCGGCGGTGCCGCATTTTGTCTGGCAGGACAAGGATGGAGTCTGGCACCAGGCGAGCGGGGTGCAGCCGATCACGACATTTGCCAATGCCGCCGTTTTGGGCGGCGATCTCGGGATGCACGCACCGGCTGCGGTGCTCGAGATGGTGGATCTCGAGGCACTGGGTCTGACGGAGGTTGCCGATACCGAGAATGCCCAGGCTGCAGCGACACATTCGGGAGATGACGGGTGAGGATAAGCCCGCTCATCATTCCACTCCTGACCGGGTGGCTGCTGGGCGGAGCGGCAGAAGCTGCAGGCAGCCGATGCGGCAGCTTTGCGGGCGACATCGTCAGCCATGAGGTCGGTGGATGTGGTTGGTCGGAGAATTGTTATCACCGCCCGTCCACCTCATCTGCCCAGGGATGTTTTGGCATGACCCATGCCGCTCTGGTTGATGTCGGTCTCAAATATCGCAATGGACACTGGCGTCCCAACCGGTGGGAGATCACCTCGGATCAGGAATTCCAGTCCAATTGGGCGGCACAGAAACATGCGTTTCGTCAATATACAGCATTGAACTGGCAGCGACTGGAACCGGTGCGGGGGTTGGTCGGTCAGGAGATCAATGGTGTGCGGATCACCGAAGGCGGTTTGCTAAGTGCCGCGCATTTCCTCGGGCCTGGCGGTGTACGACAGCTCGCCGATTGCGGATTTCGACCCGATTGTATTTCCGATGACGCCGCGGCGGCGAATGGCGGTCACGACACAACCTTCCAGATTACCATGAACCGCCTGGCGCAGGGAAGCAACCAAAATGCCGGTCTGTATGCCGGTGTGCAGACAACGGGCGGTGGCGGCCAATTCACTGGTACGGGTAATGCCGGTCCGACTGTTCCCACGTCGGCCTTTCTGCAATGGAACGCACAGGCGACCCATGAAATGCCACCACTCCAGGGCGAGCGGCAACAACTGCGATGATAGTTGTGGGTCAGACAGGTTGCTGGATTTCCAGTCAGAGTCAGGATTTTTAATCAACGCATTCTGTTTTTGTGATCGCGTCCCGCGTGGATCACCAATGAGCCCCCGCGGTTTTGTGCGATGGGCTAGAGATCATCGACAATCAGCAGACCCAGCTGCTGCGGTCACTGCAAACGCCTGACCCGCATCACAGGCTGTGCGATTGTCAGGACGGTCGGCGTGTCCTTCCAGAGGGCCAATGCGGTGAGTGACTTTCATCCGTTCCGCACCAACTCTCCATGAAAACCTGATTTGGTTCACCAAACAGCATAACACAGCTTTCCAGGATGGATTCTGCTGTGGATTCGAGTTCAATTCCCATCGGGAATCGAACCGGGACAAAACAGGGGATGAAACCAATCTTGAAATAGACATAAATGGACAAAAATGGACAAAAATACCGCATCTGCGGGAATCGAACCGCGGGACGGGACATGAGACGCGAAGGAGGATACCATGTCATCAAATGACGGAAAACTGACGGATACTATCGTGCATGGCATCGTTGGTCCTGGGAAATTCTATGATGGAACCAACGGATTGTATCTGCGAGTCGCCGCCACTGGTGCGCGCCAATGGGTACAGCGAATTGCAATCAGGGGCAAAACCCGTGAACTGGGTCTTGGTGGCTATCCTGTGGTCACGCTGAGAGAGGCCCGAGTCCAGGCGCTCGCCAACCGTCGTCTGGCCCGGGCGGGCGGTGATCCAACGGAAACGCCGTGGCCGGTCCAAGTGGCGGATCTGACGGAACTGTTGAGCCGCGGGCAACTGAAAACCGCACCTGTACCCGACGAACCCGATACAAACGTTCCAGACACGAACGTTCCGACGTTTGCACAAGCGGCGGAAACGGCAATCGCGCTGAAGAGTTCAAGATGGAAAAACGGAGGAAAGTCAGCCGCGCAATGGCACGCCTCGCTGAGGCAATATGCATTTCCGACGATCGGTGACGTTCGGGTTGACAAGATTACCACGCAGGAAATCGTGGATCTCCTCCATCCGATCTGGTCCAGTAAACATGAAACAGCATCGCGTGTGAAACAACGTATATCAGTGGTGATGGACTGGGCCAAAGCCAGTGGATTCCGGGCCGATAATCCAGCAACTATAGCGGATTCGCTGCTGCCCAACATCCGTCGCAACGCGGTGCATTTCCCGGCTCTTCCCTATCGCAACGTCAGGGACGCCGTCCAGAAAGTGCTGCGCTCCAATGCATCCCAGAGTGTGCGGCTGGCGTTCGGTTTTCTGGTTCTGACCGCCTGCCGCTCCGGTGAAATCCGTGGCGCGACCCATCATGAGATCGACTGGGATCAGAATATCTGGACAATCCCCGCCGCACGCACAAAAACCAGCCGCGTTCATCGGGTGCCCTTGTCGGATGGGGCGCGATACATTCTGGATGTGTCACGCGGGGGTTTACCGGGCAAGGGATTGCTCTTTCCGATGAGGACCGGGCGACCGATGTCAGATTCAACCCTGTCAAAATTGACGCGCTCACTGGGCATTGCCTCAGTGCCTCACGGGTTTCGATCCAGCTTTCGTGACTGGGCCGCCGAAGAAGCCCAGGCCCCGCGGGAAGTTGCCGAAATATCTCTGGGGCATGAAACTTATTCCCGCGTCGAAGCCGCCTATGCGCGGTCGGATTTGCTTGAAAGACGACGGGAACTGATGCAAGAATGGTGTGATTATCTTCAACTGAATCGTCCCGATGAAGCCCTCCGATGACTGACGCCAACTCGCCCGACAACGAAATCGAAGACATAGAACACGTTGATCGTATCTTACGGCTGCCGGAAGTGGTGCGGCTGACGGGATTGTCCGGAAAACAACTTGAACGTGCAGAAAATGCAGGAGAGTTTCCGTGTCGTCGCCGCCTGCTGAAAAGTGGTCGGGCCATTGGCTGGCTGCACTCGGAAGTCATGGCGTGGATCCGGACACGACCGAAAACGTGAGACTGCGATCGCTCAGAACTTGCGGCTTTCGGGGGCGACCGGCAGGATCGACTCGCGTTTCTTCGCGATCCGCCAGCGGATCGCATCGATGCCGTCCCGGAGCGTGGCCGGCGATGCCGTCCCCTCAGCCCAGCGGCTGGTCAGTGCCCGCAAGGCCCCGCCGACGCTGCGAATGGGGTTGGTGGCGCGATGGCGGTTTCGATCCAGCATGAGCAATGCGATAAAGGCGTTGCGCAACCCCATGCGTTGGGCCGCCGCCAGCCAGATGGTGTCCTGAATCCGCAACCGACCCGCCAAGAGAAGCGCCGTCGCTTCCATCGCCGCGGCCCCGCTGTGCCCGTATTCCGCGGCCTGGGCTGCCGCCGCCTGCCAGTCGGCGGTGCCGATCTCGTCCGCCAGCGCGACAACATCGCCCGTCACCGCCCCCGTGTCCCTGTTTTCCGGGGTGTTTTGTGTGTTTTGCTTGCCTGTCCCCGGGGTTGGCGGGGTGGCGTCCCCTACGTATCCCTCTACGTTGTTAGAGTCTTTACTTACTCTACCACGTTGTAACTCAAGGTCGGACATTTTGTCCGACCCGCCGGACAAATCATCCGTCCATTCGCTCTCAGGGAGCCCGTTTTCCAGCGCATCTGGGGTGAATCCGTGCAGATTCCCGACCGCCGTGAGCAGGGTTTCAAAGAACGAGACGGCGGTGCGCATTTTGGTCCAGTTGGCCACCGTGCCAAGCGTGCCGGCCATGATCCGTTTCAGGATCGTCTGAATGTCGATGATGGTGGTGAGATGTTCAGTGGCCGCCGCGACACCGGCAGCCACGGCGTCCACCAGGGCGCGGCGTAACTGTGACAATTCCCGCCGCAATTCCCGGACGAGGCGCTGTGCGGTGTATGTCTGCTCGTGATGCGCCTCCACCGCCGCGGCAATCTGGCTGAAATGGGCCAGGACCGGACCGAGGCTGATGCCATGGATAGCTCCGTCGGCACAGCGGCCGACAAACCCGTTGAGCCCCTGACGCCGCTCAATCAAACCGTCCTCGGAAAATCGGGTGAGGGCCCGGGTGACCGTGCGCGTGTTCACCGTCGCTTCCCGCGCGATCATCGACAGTTTGAGCCAGCAGGCCGGGTCGGGCGAATCGTGTGATTCCCAACTGCCACTTTTGTGACTGAATTCACAAAGCAGGCGAAAAATTTTGATTTCGGCTTCCGAATATTTGAGGAGTCGCAGCCACGACAAAATGATTTTCAAGGCCTGTCTGAAGCTCATATCCGAAGGCAATGCCCTCAGACCCCCCTGCTGGAGATTGAGTGTCGCACCGAAATGATTCGATGGACGAACTTCGGCTGTCGTGTTCATTTTGTCTGACGATTGAACAACTCCAAAAGCTTGAGTTTGGCGGAGGCGGTGGGATTCGAACCCACGAGACAGTTTCCCGCCTACTCCCTTAGCAGGGGAGCGCCTTCGACCACTCGGCCACGCCTCCTGATCCGTTCATAACGCAACTTGTCTGACCGAAACAAGTTGAACAATGACTCGCAACTCATCGGAGTCAATCTCCTGATGCACACGATCATGGATCATAATCCACCATCACAAGCCTGTGACACCCCATGGCAACAAGTCGTACCGGATGTCATGGTGACATGCGAAACGCGATCCTGCCCTTGTTCCTCTCACTTGACAATTTTGACTTGCCTGTCGATTGCTGTTAGCGGCACAGGATTGAGTGGCCTCCCGATGCGCCACACCAATCCATCAAATTCTCAGGAGGATACGTATGCGGAAACATGTACTTGGAGCCATTGTCTCGTCGGCAATCGTTATGTGCAGCGGTGCGTCACAGGCTGACATGGCTGCCGCCGAGAGGTGGATCGACGATGAATTCCAACCATCAGCATTATCGCGGGATGAACAACTCGCGGAAATGGAATGGTTCATCAATGCGGCCAAACCTTTTGCCGGTATGGAAATCAACGTTCTTTCAGAAACCATTCCGACTCATTCCTATGAGTCAGAAACTCTCACCCGGGCATTTGAAGAAATCACCGGAATCAAGGTGAACCATCAGCTTTTGGGTGAGGGAGAAGTTGTCCAGGCCGTACAGACACAGATGCAGACACAACGGAACCTGTATGACGGCTACGTCAATGACTCGGATCTCATTGGAACGCATGCGCGCCTCCAGCTCGCCTATAATTTATCCGATCAGATGAATGGCGATTGGGCAACCACAACCAATCCCGGCCTTGATCTTGACGATTTCATTGGCAGGTCCTTCACAACCGGTCCTGATGGTAAACTCTACCAGTTGCCCGATCAACAATTCGCGAATCTTTACTGGTTTCGTAAGGATTGGTTCGACCGTGAAGACCTGCGTGCCCAGTTCAAGGACCTCTATGGCTATGAGCTCGGTGTGCCGGTCAATTGGTCAGCCTATGAAGACATCGCAGAATTCTTCAGCGTGCATGTCCAGGAAATTGATGGGGTCCGCATCTATGGCCATATGGACTACGGAAAACGCGCCCCGGACCTTGGCTGGCGCATGACTGATGCATGGCTTTCCATGGCGGGAGCTGGCGATGTCGGTCAACCCAATGGTATTCCTGTTGACGAATGGGGCATCCGCATGGAAGCCGGAACCTGTAACCCTGTCGGCGCAAGTGTCAGCCGGGGTGGTGCTGCCAATGGACCTGCTGCCGTTTACGCAATTCGCAAGTGGGATGAGTGGCTGAGGAATTACGCACCTCCCGGTGCCGCCTCCTACGACTTCTACCAGTCACTTCCGGCCCTGTCTCAGGGAAATGTGGCGCAGCAGATTTTCTGGTACACGGCCTTCACCGCTGACATGGTGGCCTCCCGGGACGCCGGCAACAATACCGTCGACGCCGATGACAACCCACTTTGGCGAATGGCTCCGAGTCCGCATGGACCCTACTGGACCGAAGGACAGAAGGTCGGGTATCAAGATGCCGGTTCATGGACCTTCTTGAAATCAACGCCGTCAGATCGGGCGCAAGCTGCCTGGCTCTATGCACAGTTCGTGACGTCAAAAACGGTTGATGTCCGCAAATCTCATGTCGGTTTAACCTTTATCCGCAACTCGACGGCAAATCACCAGAGCTTTACTGAGCGGGCACCGAAACTGGGCGGCCTGGTTGAGTTTTATCGTTCGCCAGATCGTGTGGCCTGGTCGCCAACCGGCATCAACGTGCCCGATTATCCAAAACTTGCACAGATCTGGTGGCAGCAAATCGGTGATGTGAATTCGGGTGCCTTTACACCGCAGGAAGCCATGGACCGCCTTGCCGCGGAGATGGATACCACAATGGCGCGCATGCAGGCTGCCGACGAGGCTGCCAATGTTTACGGCGGATGTGGGCCACGTCTGAACGACGAGCGGGACCCGGAATACTGGTTAGGTCAACCCGGCGCACCGAAACCCAAACTTGCGAATGAAAAACCGCAAGGCGAAACCGTGCGCTATGAAGACATTGTTGCACGCTGGAAACAGTAGTTCACGTTTAAGAATAGAGCCGAGTGCCTCCGGGCGCTCGGCCGTCCCAATGACATCCCCCGTCGCAGGAGATGGGGTTGTGCGGCGAGATGGAAGAGCCTTGTTCCAGTCATGGGGCAATTCTCACTGGGGTCTGAATGACACTTGAATTGGAAGGCATCACCAAAAAGATTGGTGCGCAGACGCATATCCACGAGACGAATCTAAAGCTTGAGCGTGATGCCTTCAATATATTGCTCGGCGCCACCAATGCTGGCAAAAGCACCCTGATCAGACTCATGGCCGGGCTTGACCGTCCCACCAAAGGCGAGGTTTTCTTTGACGGCGAACGTGTCACCGAACTCAGCCCGCAAAAGAGAAATATCGCACTCGTCCACCAGTTCTTTATCAACTATCCGCATCTTACCGTTTACGAGAACATCGCCTCACCGTTGCGTGTCAGGAAAATGTCGAGAACTGAGATCGACCAACGCGTTCGTGATTCCGCCGACCTTCTGCAACTCGGACCGATGCTGGACCGGCGACCTCAGGAATTATCTGGCGGACAGCAACAGAGGACGGCCCTCGCCCGTGCGATTGTCAAGGAATCTCGGGCAATCTTCCTTGATGAACCCTTGGCCAATCTCGACTACAAACTGCGGGAAGAACTTCGTGAACAGCTTCCGGAGATCCTGAGCCAACGCGGGACAGTGGTTGTCTATGCGACCTCGGACCCGACCGAGGCACTCCTGATTGGAGGGAACACCGCGCTTGTTCATGAGGGTTCGGTTGCGCAATTCGGCCGGACTGCCGACATCTATCGATCACCAGCCAACCTTTCCTCAGCACGCGTTTTTTCTGATCCACCGATCAACCTGGCGAAAATCCACAAAACAGGTTCAAAGATCGTTCTTGACCAACATGACTGGCAAGCCAGCGGTGATGTTCTGGCACTTGCGGATGGACAATATACTATCGGTATCCGCCCGCATCACGTTGTTCCCACGGCACCGTCACCACCCTTCGTGCGGATTCGAGACCGAGTCGACATCACCGAACTCAGCGGCACGTCAAGTGTCGCTCACTTTTCAATGGGGAAAAGGAACTGGGTGAGCCTTGCCGCCGGAACCCACCCCTACCGGGTCGGTGACATGCACGACTTTTATCTGTTGCCGGAAAAATGCCTGTATTTCGACAGCGCTGGCATCTTGGCCGCGGTGGGAACTGATCATGGCTGAGATCGTTCTTGAGCGCCTCAGCCACAGTTACTTTCCCAATCCCAGTTCAACGCGTGATTATGCATTGCGCAATATTGAACTGAAATGGAGCGATGGCGGCGCTTACGCGTTGTTGGGCCCCTCAGGCTGTGGCAAATCGACATTGCTCAACATTATTTCGGGTCTGTTGAATCCGACCGAAGGACGGGTATTGTTCGACAAGAAAGACGTCACGCATCTGCCACCGGACAAGCGAAATATCGCGCAGGTTTTCCAGTTTCCTGTTATTTACGATACAATGACAGTTTACGATAATCTTGCCTTCCCTCTTCGAAATCGCGGTGTCGATTCCCAATTCATCGATCAGCGAGTCCGTGCGATTGCTTCCATGCTGGAACTCGACAGTCGGCTATCGCTGCGTGCCGCAAATCTGGCGCCTGATGACAAACAAAAAATCTCGATGGGACGGGGACTGGTGCGCGATGATGTCAATGTCATCATGTTCGATGAACCGCTGACAGTCATTGATCCCGAACTCAAATGGAAACTGCGCTCCAAGCTCAAGGAACTCCACCAAAATATTTCCCTCACGATGATCTATGTCACACATGACCAGACCGAGGCTCTCACATTTGCCGACGAGGTTATCGTTATGCAGGACGGCGAAATCGTTCAGGTTGGCACACCAATCGAGCTCTTTGAACGCCCGCTTCATACCTTTGTCGGGCATTTCATCGGCTCTCCGGGCATGAATATCCTCCCGGTTGAAATGACTGGGAACGGAGTCTGTTTTCACGGCCACCCTGTTGCACTCGAGGGAACAGCCACGACCAAGACAGGCAAATTCGAAATCGGTATACGCCCGGAATTTGTGAAGGTTTGCTCCAGCGGGATCCCGGCAAAGGTCCATAAGACCGCTGACATCGGGAGACATACGGTCATTGAAGCGCAAGTGGGCGTATCATCCGTCAACGTCATCTCTTCCGGCCCACCCCCGGCGTTGGGTGCACACATTCACCTCGAGTTCATTCCCGAACATACGCGACTCTATGCCGACGGGTGGATCGCCAGCGAAGGTGGTTCCGGATGAGAACCCATAATCCGCGCGGATGGCTGTTTGTCCTTCCGGTTCTCGTTCTTGTCGCTTTCAACGCCCTTATCCCTTTGATGACTGTTGTCAATTACTCGGTGCAGGAAACGTTCGGGAACAACCAGTTCTTCTGGGCCGGGCTGAGATGGTTCGAAGAGATTCTCCGCTCGGAGCGATTCCACGCGGCTCTGGGTCGACAGCTCCTGTTTACCGCAACGATATTGGTGATTGAGATTCCGCTTGGTGTCATCATTGCGCTTTCGATGCCGCGCCATGGGATCTGGGTGCCTGTCTGCCTCGTATTGATGGCACTCCCCCTTCTCATTCCCTGGAACGTTGTCGGTGCGATGTGGAATATCTTCACGCTGCCAAAAATTGGCTTGCTGGGATACACACTGAACAGCGTCCTGGGCATCGACTATAATATGACCCAGAGCCCGACCGCCGCCTGGGTGACGGTCATCACGATGGATGTCTGGCATTGGACATCTCTGGTCGTCCTGCTCGCCTATGCCGGGTTGATTTCTATTCCGCCAGCCTATTATCAGGCGGCCAAGATCGATGGAGCATCAAACTGGTCAGTTTTTCGCTACATCCAGTTGCCCAAGATGAACCGGGTGCTCACCATTGCCGTCCTGTTGCGTTTCATGGACAGTTTCAACATCTATACGGAACCCTTCGTCCTGACGGGCGGGGGTCCGGGGAATTCGACAACCCTGTTGTCGATTGACCTGGTCAAGGTTGCCTTGGGTCAGTTCGATCTCGGTCCAGCAGCAGCGATGAGCCTGATATATTTTGCCATTGCCCTGGCCGTGTCCTGGATTTTCTATGCCCTGATGACAAGAGATCGACAATGAGACCACGAAGCCTGGTCCCCATTATTTATATCGTGTTCCTGATGCTGCCCATCTATTGGCTCGTCGCGATGAGCTTCAAGACAACCAATGAGATCTTGGGCGGGTTTTCGTTGTTTCCGCAGGATTTCACGCTGGAAAACTATCGTGCGATCTTCACGGACCCCACCTGGTATTGGGGTTACATCAATTCGATCATTTATGTGACCCTGAACACTGTAATCTCACTTGCGGCCGCATTACCGGCTGCCTATGCCTTCTCGCGATACAGTTTCATCGGCGACAAGCATTTGTTCTTCTGGCTGCTCACCAACCGAATGGCACCAGCGGCTGTATTCGCCCTGCCCTTTTTTCAACTCTATTCTTCCGTTGGGCTGTTTGACACGCATCTGGCCGTGGCACTTGCCCATTGCCTCTTCAATATTCCACTCGCGGTCTGGATTCTTGAAGGATTCATGTCGTCCGTACCAAAAGAGTTGGATGAAACTGCCTATGTTGATGGTTATTCTTTTCCACGGTTTTTTGTAACGATCTTCATTCCTGCGATCAAAGCCGGCGTTGGGGTTGCGGCCTTTTTCTGTTTCATGTTCTCCTGGGTCGAGTTGCTCCTCGCCAAGACACTGACGGCAGTTGAAGCCAAGCCGATCGCTGCGACGATGACCCGCACTGCCTCTTCTGCCGGATATGAACTGGGACTCCTCGCGGCCGCTGGTGTATTGACGATTATTCCCGGTGCAATCGTCATTTATTTTGTACGCAACTATATTGCCAAGGGCTTCGCCCTCGGGAGGGTTTGATGCGTAAAACTGCACTTGGTGTCAGTATCTTGCCTACCATCGCCCACGCCCAAGGCTGGGGCAATGTAGGCCAGGAGGCACCGCAGGTCTTTTCCTGGGGTCAATGGTGGACTGAGCCGCTTTTTTCGGGATTCTGGATGGCCTGGACCCGTGCAACACTTGCCTTTTTCCTGTTTGTTTTTGGCACAATTCTGATCCTGACATTTATCGAATTGCGTTGGCCGGGCGGACGGGAACGGCGGGGTGTTCTGGGTCTGACAACCACACGCGGCGATCGACTTTTCGTCGCGTTGCTCGGATCCGTCTATATCTTTCTCGCCTGGATCGGCCTCGTCGGCACGATCTTATGGGCACCTCTTGCCATCAGCATTGTCTGGCTGAGCTTCTGTTTCTGGAAAATCTAGCTGTTTGCCCGTCACCTGACACCGGGATACCCGTCAACCAGGAATTTCCCCACCAACCTTTGACCGGATTTCATGCCCTTGACGGGCCATCAGGATGTCGATGTCAACCGGCATGTCGAGGAGGCTATTGGGTCCGGTTCGGGCAATCGCCTGCACCTTCAAACCCTGTTCCGGCACTACGCGGGGGTTTGGCCCATGTCACCCGGCACCCACAATCGACTTGCTCCTTTTGATTCATGGTGATCGCATCGACCCCGGCCTCATCGCGCAGCATATCCTGCAAGCTGCCTTCTTGCCATGTTGCACGCTGGCAATTCTCCGTCCTGAACCCACCTTTGTGTCAAGAGTTTTTTGACTTGACAGAAAATGCCGTCGTGATAGCTCATGACAGCTTGTTATTGTGAATTCATGATGCGCATTGACTGGCGCAGCCCTGACCTTTTGGAGGACCCTGACATGCCGCTTGATCTGAAGCCACCACCGAATGATCTGCGAAGCTTCTGGCTGCCTTTCACTGCAAATCGACAATTCAAAAAGGCTCCACGACTTCTCGTTGCAGCTGATGGAATGTATTACCGCTCGCATGATGGTCGTGACATCCTCGACGGCACCGCCGGTCTCTGGTGCTGCAATGCCGGACATAACAGTCCACGAATTGTCAAGGCTGTGCAGGAACAGGTTGCCACGCTCGACTTTGCACCGTCATTTCAAATGGGTCATCCACAGAGTTTTACGCTTGCCAACCGACTTGTCGATATGGCACCCGACGACATCGAACATGCGTTCTTTACCAATTCAGGTTCAGAATCGGTTGAAACGGCCCTCAAGATCGCAATCGCCTACCATCGCGCCCGCGGTGAAGGACAGCGCACACGGTTGATCGGGCGCGAGCGCGGCTATCATGGGGTGAATTTTGGCGGCATATCGGTCGGCGGCATGGTCAACAACCGCCGGGTCTATGGCCCCATGCTGAACGGCGTGGATCATATGCGGGATACGCATTTGCCGGAACAGAATTCCTTTAGCCGCGGTTGCCCCGCATATGGTGCTGATCGCGCTGACGATCTGGAGCGATTGGTTGCATTGCACGGCCACGAAACCATCGCCGCTGTCATCATTGAACCTGTCGCAGGTTCCACCGGCGTTTTGGTCCCACCTGTTGGCTATCTCGAACGTATACGGGAATTATGCACAAAATATGGGCTGTTACTGATTTTCGATGAAGTGATCACCGGCTTTGGTCGCCTCGGTTCCAGTTTTGCCGCCGCGCATTTTGCGATCGCACCTGATCTGATCACTTGCGCCAAAGGCCTGACCAATGGCATCATTCCCATGGGAGCCGTGCTGACAACAGATGACGTTCATGACGCTTTCATGACCGGTCCCGAACATCTCATTGAACTGTTCCATGGCTACACCTATTCCGGTAATCCCGTCGCCTGTGCCGCAGCGCTGGCCACCTTGCAAACGTACGGCGAGGACAGATTGTTTGAGAATGCAGCCTCACTGGCACCGTATTGGGAGGAGTCGATCCATGCGTTGCGAACCTGCCGGAATGTGATCGATATCAGGAATATCGGACTGATGGGGGCAATTGAACTTGCACCGCGTCCCGGTGCCCCGACCCAACGGGCTTATGATGTCTTTGTCAAGGCCTATGAAGCCGGTGCCATGATCCGCGTCACGGGTGACACCATCGCCCTGTCACCACCGTTGATTGCTGAAAAAGAGCATATCGATCAACTCTTCAACATCCTGGGCGATGCGCTCAACGATACCGACTGATACAATCGACACTCATATCAGAATTTGGAGGCGAGGATCTTGGCCCGATTGAACGATAATCTGAAGATCGATGGAGAACGCCTCTGGGACTCGCTGATGGAGATGGCGCAAATCGGACCTGGCGTTGCGGGTGGCAATAATCGGCAAACGCTGACTGATGAGGACGGTGAGGCCCGCGATCTGTTCCAGTCGTGGTGCAGACAGGCCGGGCTCGTAGTCAACACCGACCGTATGGGCACGATGTTCGCACGGCGTGAGGGGGAGGATCCCACGGCACTGCCCGTCTATGTGGGGTCACATCTCGACACCCAGCCCACGGGCGGAAAGTATGACGGTGTGCTGGGTGTGCTGGGCGGTCTGGAAATCATACGAAGCCTGAATGATCTCGGCATCCGGACACGCCACCCCATCGTGGTCACCAACTGGACCAATGAGGAAGGGACACGTTTTGCCCCGGCGATGCTGGCTTCCGGCGTCTTTGCTGGGATTCATGACGAAGAATGGGCGTATAATCGTGAGGATGCCGAGGGAAAGCGTTTCGGTGATGAACTGAAGCGAATTGGCTGGCAGGGCAGCGAGATCACCGGAGATCGCAAAATGCATGCCTTTTTCGAACTGCATATCGAACAGGGGCCAATTCTGGAAGCTCAAGGTCATGAGATTGGCGTTGTCACTCATGGGCAGGGCCTGTCATGGACCCAGGTCACCATCACCGGGAAAGATAGCCATACCGGGTCCACGCCAATGAATATGCGTCGCAATGCCGGTCTTGGCATGGCACGGATTCTCAATCTCGTTGATGAGATTGCGTGGGATTTCGCACCCGATGCGGTGGGTGCCGCAGGACATATTGATGTCTATCCGAACAGCCGCAATGTGATCCCCGGCAGAGCCGTATTCACGATTGATTTTCGCTCACCTGACAAACCCACCATAGTGGCCATGGAGGATCGATTGAAATCCGAAGGGGAGGCCATTTGTCAGGACATGAATCTCGACGTGGAATTTGAGAAGATTGGCGGCTTTGATCCCGTCGAATTTGACGCCGGCTGTGTCATGGCGGTCCGCAACGCTGCTGCTCGACTCGGTTATTCTCATCAGGATATTATTTCCGGTGCCGGACATGATGCATGCTGGATCAATCGTGTCGCTCCCACCGCGATGGTGATGTGTCCCTGTGTCGATGGCCTGTCCCATAATGAAGCGGAGGACATCAGCCCGGAATGGGCGACAGCAGGTGCCAACGTGCTGTTCCATGCGGTGGTCGAAACGGCAGAAATCATTCCATGAGACATGCTCTGTTCCGCACGCAATCAACAGTCGCGAGGTCAGTGACAGAGGCTAAGGTCGGCATGAAACACACTGATTTTGGCACAAATCAGAGGGTGACATAGGAGAATCGAGATGTCCAAGGTGATCAAGGGTGGAACGGTCGTCACAGCTGACCGCTCGTGGCAGGCGGATGTTCGTATCGAGGACGAAAAAATTGCCGAGATCGGTAATGATCTGAAAGGTGACAGTTATATTGATGCTGAGGGGGCTTATGTCATTCCTGGAGGCATCGACCCGCATACACATCTGGAAATGCCGTTTATGGGCACCACGGCCGCAGAAACCTTTGAATCAGGAACCTGGTCAGCGGCGGCCGGTGGCACCACCATGTTAGTGGATTTTTGCCTTCCCGGTAGCGATGGTTCGATCAGGAATGCCATTGGTGAATGGCATCGTAAATCGGCACCGCAGATCTGTGCGGATATCGGTTATCACATGGCGGTGACGGGCTGGAACGAACACATTTTCAATGAAATGAAGGATGCGGTCGATATGGGCGTCAATTCCTTCAAACATTTCATGGCTTACAAGGGGGCTCTCATGGTGGATGATGACGAAATGTTCGCCTCATTCAACCGCTGCCGCGAGCTTGGTGCCCTTCCCATGGTGCATGCGGAAAATGGCGATATCATCGCCGAATTGCAGCAAAAATATCTGGAGATGGGCATCACTGGTCCCGAGGGCCATGCCTATTCCCGCCCCGCTGAGGTTGAAGGGGAAGCGGCCAATCGGGCAATCATGATTGCCGATGCGGCGTCCGTCCCACTCTATATCGTGCATGTCTCATGCGAACAGGCACATGAAGCCATCCGTCGCGCGCGCCAGAAAGGGATGCGGATCTATGGCGAACCCTTGATCCAGTTCCTCACATTGGACGAGAGCGCATATTTCTCTGATGACTGGGATCATGCCGCGCGGCGGGTCATGTCACCTCCCTTCCGCTCAAAGGAACACCAGGATGGGCTATGGAATGGTCTTGCGGCAGGCTCGTTGCAAGTCGTCGCCACCGACCATTGTGCTTTCACGACTGCGCAGAAGCAGCGGGGGCGGGACAACTTCACGCTCATTCCCAATGGGACCGGGGGGTTGGAAGAAAGGATGGCCGTCTTGTGGACCGAGGGTGTTGAGAAAGGGCGGCTCACGGCGAACGAATTTGTCGCCGTGACGTCAACCAATATTGCCAAGATACTGAATATCTATCCCACCAAGGGGGCGTTACTCCCCGGTGCCGACGCCGATATTGTGGTATGGGATCCGGCGATCAGCAAGACAATCTCAGCGACGACGCACAAATCAATCCTCGACTACAATGTATTCGAAGGGTTCGAGGTCATGGCACAGCCACGCTACACCCTGTCGCGCGGCGAAGTGATCTGGGCCTGGGGACAGAATTCTCAGCCACAGCCAGGGCGCGGGCGGTTTGTGCCGCGACCACCTTTCCCGGCTCCGCATCAGGCGGTCGCCAAATGGAAGGAACTCAATCGTCCCCGCAAGGTTGAACGCGACCCGCTGAATATTCCAGCAGGAATTTGACCGGCGCGGTGTGCCCCTTTCATTGGCCCTTTCCATAGCATGTCAGAACACGCCATATCTGCCGTCGATCTCGGCCTCGAATTCCCGACCCGCGATGGTAAAATTGAAGCGCTGCAACAGATTAATCTCGAGGTTGAAAGCGGAGAATTCATCGCTCTGATCGGCCCGTCCGGTTGTGGCAAAACCACGTTCCTGCGGATCGTTGCCGCACTTGAAAAACCGACATCGGGGGTTATCCGGGTCAATGGTCTTTCGCCTGAGGAAGCAAGAAAAGCGCGCAGCTATGGCTATGTTTTTCAGGCAGCCGGACTCTATCCATGGCGTTCTATCGCTGCCAATGTGCGCCTGCCCCTGGAAGTGATGGGATTCGATCGCCGTGAACGCGATGACCGGGTGCGTCACGCGCTCGATCTTGTGGGTCTGTCAGGATTCGAAAAACAATTCCCATGGCAACTCTCCGGGGGGATGCAACAACGCGCATCCATTGCCCGCGCCCTGTGTTTTGATGCCGATATTCTGCTGATGGACGAACCTTTCGGTGCCCTGGATGAAATCGTTCGCGACCATCTCAACGAACAACTTCTTGCCCTATGGCAGAAGACAGGCAAGACTGTTGGCTTCGTGACCCATTCAATTCCCGAAGCCGTCTATCTGGCATCACGTATCGTGGTCATGAGTCCGCGGCCCGGTCGCATCACGGCAGTGATTGAAAATGACCTGCCGACGGAACGTCCACTCGAGATCAGAGATTCATCGGAATTCATTGCCATTGCGCAGAAAGTCCGTCATGCGCTCCGCGCCGGAGGCGACGCACATGATTAAGGTTACGGCGCTTGTTCTGCCGGTAACCACCGTCGTGTTGGCGATTATTGGCATTTGGTACCTTTTTGCTTTCTCATTGAATTCCCAGTGGGCTGAGGATCAGGCTGCGCGGGCGGGCGTGGAACTCACGGCCACCGAACTCTGGGCCGCAACGATGTCGCAAGACAGACCAAGACTGGCGACCCCACATCAGGTGGCGGCAGAACTCTGGGACACCACAATCAACAAGAAGGTGACGTCGAAACGAAGCTTGATTTTCCATGGCTGGGTAACTCTCTCTGCGACGCTGCTGGGATTTGTCATCGGCACCATGCTGGGAATTCTTTTGGCGATTGGGATTGTGCATAATCGGGCAATGAATCTCAGCGTCATGCCATGGGCCATCGCCAGTCAGGCCATCCCCATCCTCGCACTGGCACCGATGATTATCGTTGTCCTGCATTCAGTCGGACTCTCCGGGTTGCTGCCTAAAGCCTGTATTTCAGCTTATCTGAGCTTCTTTCCGGTCGTGGTCGGCATGGTGTCAGGGTTCCGCAGCCCCAATCAGATGTCCCTGGATCTTCTTGATACCTATGCCGCCAGTCGACCACAGATATTCTGGAAGCTCCGCCTCCCCGCCTCCATGCCGTATCTGTTTACTTCGCTCAAGGTGGGTGCTGCGGCATCACTCGTCGGCGCGATCGTTGGGGAACTCCCCACCGGTGCTGTCGCCGGACTCGGTGCGCGTTTGCTGGTCGGCAGCTATTATGGGCAGACGATACAGATCTGGTCAGCACTTTTTGCCGCTGCTGCACTGGCGGCGCTGTTGGTTGGACTCATCGGACTGGCGCAAAAAGTCACTCTCCGGCAAATGGGAATGGCCCGCTGACTGATCTCCTCACCGGCTTCGTCATCTGGGGACTGGCCTGGTGGCTCAATGGCCGCCTCGCCGCCCGTGCCCAACACCGCATTGTGCATTTTGCCGTTCCCGCAATTTTTGGGGTTACCGTTCTGCTCGTCTGGGAATGTCTGGTACGCGGGCTCAATGTTCCAGGAGTCATCTTGCCGGCACCCTCGGTCATCATCGGTGCATTTGCCGGCAATGGCGCAATGCTGTGGGGCGATCTGGTGCAAACTTTCTTCAAGGGTGCTCTGTCCGGATATGTGATCGGTTGCAGCGCCGGGATTCTCACCGCGATTCTGATCCATCGTTCACTATTTTTGCGGCGCGGCCTGCTTCCGGTAGGAAATTTCCTTGCGGCCCTGCCGATTGTTGGCACCGCCCCCATCTTCGTCATGTGGTTTGGTTTTGGCTGGCAGTCAAAAGCGGCGGTTGTTATCGCCATGGTCTATTTTCCGATGTTGATCAATATGGTCGAGGGGCTGTCCTCCTCTGACGCCATGCAACGGGACCTGATGAAAACCTATGCCGCTTCCTACTGGCAGACGATGTTCAAATTGACTCTTCCGGCTGCCATGCCATTTGCCTTTAATGGGCTGAAAATCTGTACAACATTGTCGCTGATTGGTGCTATTGTTGCCGAATTCTTCGGGTCGCCCACGCTGGGAATTGGATTTCGTATCTCGACCGAAGTCGGTCGACTGGCACTGGATGTCGTCTGGGCAGAAATTATTGTTGCGGCGGTGACCGGCACGGTCTTTTACGGACTGGTCGCCGCGAGTGAACGTGGGGTGACCTTTTGGCACCCCTCAATACGGGGCCGGTCGGCCTCATGACCAAAAAAGGAGTCGAATCATGAAAAAGATTGCTGCCGCGTGTATCGCGGTTGGACTGGCAACGGGTGCCGCTTCGGCAATGGACGAAGTGACCCTGCAGCTCAAATGGGTCACGCAGGCTCAGTTTGCCGGATATTATGTCGCTCTCGACAAGGGCTACTACAAGGATGAAAATCTTGAGGTGACCATCAATGCAGGTGGCCCCGATATTGCGCCGCCCCAGGTTCTTGCCGGTGGCGGCGCAGATGTGATCATTGAATGGTTGCCGGCGGCCCTGGCAGCACGCGAGAGGGGTTTACCGCTGGTCAATATTGCCCAACCCTTCAAATCCTCGGGGCTTATGCTGACATGCAGCAAGGAGTCCGGAATCAGTTCACCCACAGACTTTCCTGGCCGAACCCTCGGCGTGTGGTTTTTCGGCAATGAATATCCGTTTCTGAGCTGGATGAGCCAACTCGGTATTCCGACCGATGGCGGTGGTGGGGGTGTCACCGTGTTGAAACAGGGATTCAACGTTGACCCCCTCCTTCAAGGTCAGGCCGATTGCATTTCCACCATGACTTACAACGAATACTGGCAAGTCATTGATGCCGGCATTTCTGCCGATGAACTGGTGACGTTCAAATACGAAGATCAGGGTGTTGCGACACTGGAAGACGGGATCTATGTCCATGAAGAGCGCCTTTCCGATCCCGCTTTCGTTGACAAGATGGTACGTTTTGTTCGGGCATCAATGCGCGGATGGAAAGACGCCGAGGCTGATCCGGATGCTGCCGCTGAAATCGTTCTCGACAATGATGCGACGGGTGCGCAGACAGAAAAACATCAAAAACGGATGATGGGCGAGATCGCCAAACTCACCGCAGGGTCAAATGGTACTCTGGATCCGGCTGACTTCCAAAGGACCGTTGACACGCTCCTCGCCGGAGGCTCCGATCCCGTTATCACGATGCAACCTGAGGGTGCCTGGACGCATCTCATCACCGACCAGGCTCTGTAGTCGATTGCAAAAACAGTTCCAGACCCGTTTCATACCGCGAATGAGCCGTGGGGTTCACGTTCGTCGGAACGGGTCTGGATCATAATCCACACGCTCGAGATAAAGGCCTGTCGCCGGGGCCACGGGACCGCATGTGGAGCGGTCACATGCGTGCAAGGCATCGCGCAGTTGATCGGCGCTCATTGCACCGGCACCAACGCGTTCCAGGCTTCCCACGATACTGCGTATTTGACGATGCAGAAAGCTCCGTGCCTCCGCCCGAATGTGCAGCTCACGCCCGTACAGCACAGGAATTTCCTGGATGGTAAGTCGGTCAAGGGTCTTGATCGGTGATTCAGCCTGACAATGCGTCGCACAAAAAGTGGTAAAGTCATGTGTTCCGATCAAGTGTGCGGACGCCCGTTGCATTGCCGTTGAATCGAGATTGACGGCAACCCTCCAAGCCAGGCCAGGGGCATGGGCAAGCGGCGCACGACGCATGATGATCCGGTAAAGGTAGACTCGCCGGACAGCCGAAAATCGTGCGCTAAAGCCAGAATCAACAGAGGCGGCCCTCAAAACAGACACTCTTGCGGAACGCAAATGCGCATTCAACGCATCACACAATCGTCCTGCGTCCCAGTCACGGCGCACATCGCAATGGACAACCTGACCATAGGCATGGACTCCGCTGTCGGTCCGCCCCGCAGCTGTCACATCAGATGCATCCGGGTCAAGTTGACGGAGTGCTTTTTCAAGGGTCCCCTGAACTGAATTGCCGTTGGCCTGTCGTTGCCAGCCAATAAACTGACTGCCTTCATATTCTATGATCAAAGCGTATCTCGGCATGGGCAGGATCCATTACAGGTTCAAAGACAGGTGCCACGGGTGTCGGCAAGAAACCGGTTGCGTGAAGCTACATCAAATCCCACAGGATGTGCAGTTGCTGTTGGATATGATGCACTTCTGTTATACGGAGACCATACCATCTGGCGATGTCGCCCCATGGATGGTGACCGTGCAGTGGCAATCGCTGGCTCAACCACAATCTGTCGCGACGCACGATATACCCGAGTGACCTCCGCCTATCCGTTCAAACTGTTGCAAAATTCATTGAGTCCCACATGAGCCGACCGGTTGTGATGCTGTTTCGTGATGACCTGCGTTTGGCAGATCATGAAGCCCTCACCCGGGTCGTCGGGTGCACGGCACCTGTTGTCTGTGTCTATGTGCACGATGACCGTCCGCCCTTTGCACGTGGTGGGGCGCAGAAATGGTGGCTGCATCATTCACTGATCGCGCATGCACGTGCTCTGGAGTCAGTCGGTGCCCCTCTGAACATCCGGATCGGACCCGTCGAAAAGGTGGTGGATTCGGTCATTGAGGAGACCGGGGCCGATCGTGTTTTCTGGTCACGCCGCTACGCACCGCATCACGTGCAATGTGACACCCAAATGAAGGCGCGGTTACGCAGGAGTGGAACTTGCCAGGCAACCAGTACGCGGGGACGGTTATTGATGGAGCCCTGGGAGATTGGTACTGCCAGTGGCGATCCATACCGCGTCTTCACGCCTTTCTGGAACTGTTTGCGGCGCCAGTTTCAGATAACCGCACCGCTGCCCGCACCAAGCGATATCCCCGGCATCAAACTCAACAACAGCCAGACAATCGAGGATCTCAAACTCCTTCCGACTCAACCCGACTGGAGTCAAAAGTTTCATGGTCTGTGGCAACCCGGTGAAGACGGTGCCACAGAAAAACTGAATATTTTTGTTCAACGCACGACAAATTATGCCACCGCAAGAGATTATCCATCGCAATCTGCAACATCTCTCCTCTCGCCACATTTGCAGATGGGTGAGGTCAGCCCGCGCCAGGTCATGATCCGACTCATGGAGCAGCGGGAGAGGGGTAAAATCAGCAATGATGATTTCATGAAATTCTATTCCGAATTGGCGTGGCGGGATTTCAACAGCCATCTTTTGTTCCACATGCCCGAATTGACCGATCAGGAATTCAAACAGGAGTTTCGCAACTTCCCCTGGCGCGATGATCCCCATGGCTTGGCTTGCTGGACACAAGGGCAGACAGGTTACCCCTTGGTTGATGCCGGCATGCGCGAGCTCTATCAGACCGGAACGATGCATAATCGTGTGCGTATGGTCACGGCATCCTTCCTGACCAAACATCTGCTGATTGACTGGCGCATGGGCATGAACTGGTTTTGGGATACGTTGCTTGATGCCGATATCGCGTCAAACAGCATGAACTGGCAATGGGTTGCCGGTTGCGGGGCCGATGCCGCGCCCTATTTCCGGATCTTCAACCCGACCATCCAGGCGCAGAAATTCGACCCGGAAGGGACCTATATTCGAAAATGGGTCCCTGAAATTGCAGCGATGCCGACGCATAGGCTGGCCAATCCGTCAGCGGCCCATGCTGAAATTCTTCGTGCTGCCGGAATCACCCTGGGTACCACCTATCCCCGTCCTGTTGTTGACCATAAACCCGCGCGTGAGCGCGCACTTGAAGCTTATGCCAATCGACCTCGACGCCGCTGCTGACGGGGTCCACCACGCCATGAAAGATCGGACCTGGCGACGATCTCCGCATCCATCGACTCGGGCTGAATCAGGCAGCCTTTTGATAGGGTTGCACGGCAACTCCAACGTCTCTTGGCGGTCTGATGGGACGCGACAGTGAGATTGTACAGCATCCTCCGGCGCTGTCTTGGGCTCGCGCAACCAACCGGCGCATGCGTTGACCCGTGTCGTCAGATTCATGGCCTCCCTGATTGTTGAACAGAGGCATATGCTAGACATGAGATACAGGGTTCCATATAGGCCCTTGCAGCCCGTCATTTGACTTGCCCTGGGCCTTTCTGGTGGCAAGACCCCAACCCGAGAAACACCCATGCCCAAATCATCCGACGGCTTCCGAGACACGTTGCAGTTGCCACAAACAGACTTTCCGATGCGCGCAGGATTGCCGCAACGGGAGCCCGAATGGTTACATCGTTGGGAACAGATCGGAATCTATGCGCGTCTCCGTTCACGCGCCAAGGGCCGCCCTGTCTTTGTGCTCCATGATGGCCCCCCTTATGCCAACGGCCATCTCCATATCGGTCATGCCCTCAACAAGATCCTCAAAGATATGGTCGTTCGCTCACAGCAGATGATGGGCAAGGATTCGCGTTACGTGCCCGGTTGGGACTGCCATGGATTGCCGATTGAATGGAAAGTCGAAGAGCAATATCGAGACAGTCACGCCGCCAAGGACGATGTGCCGGTTGTCGCACTGCGCGCAGAATGTCGCCGCTTTGCCGAAAAATGGATCGATATCCAGCGCGATGAATTTCGCCGTCTGGGCATAACCGGTTGTTGGGATGATCCTTATCTCACCATGGACTTTCACGCCGAGGCTGTCATTGCCGAAGAATTCATGAAACTCCTGATGAACGGATCCCTTTATCGGGGTTTCAAACCGGTGCTGTGGTCAACTGTCGAAAAAACCGCCCTGGCAGAAGCCGAAGTCGAATATCATGACCACAAGAGCGATGTGGTCTGGGTACGGTTTCCGATCATTTCACAGGCCGGCGACAGCGATCTGACAGATAATAAAACATCTGTGCTGATCTGGACCACCACACCCTGGACACTGCCGTCCAACCGCGCCATTTGCTACAATCCGGATGTCAGCTATGGACTCTATGAGGTCACAGAGGCCGCCGAGGACAATTGGTTGCAACCAGAAACGCGCCTTCTGATTGCCGACAATCTCTCTGAATCCTGTATGGAAAAAGCACGCGTCAGGTCCTATTCGCGTCTGCGCTCATGTGCCAAAGAGGAATTGGCCCAATTGGTCTGTAGCCACCCGTTTCGTGGATTGGTGTCGGCCGACCAGCCCGAAGGAAATCGCTGGGACTATCCGGTCCCGCTGCTTGCCGGTGCACATGTCACAGACACAGACGGCACCGGCTTTGTCCATACGGCGCCGTCGCATGGCGTTGACGACTATCGCATCGGCATGGCGCATGGGCTGGACGTTCCCGATAATGTTCAGGAGGACGGGAGTTTTCGCCCTGATCTGCCGTTCTTCGGTGGCCATAGAATTTTTCGCGAGAAGGGGAAGACAGGGAGTGCCAACGACACCGTCATCGCCGCTTTACGGCGTGCCAATTGCCTGGCGGCCCGAGAAACGATGACACATTCTTACCCGCATAGCTGGCGTTCCAAGGCCCCATTGATCTATCGTAGCACGCCACAATGGTTTGCCGCTATTGATCGCTCCCTGGGAGATGGAATGGACCAATATGGAAAGACCATTCGTGAAAGGGCGTTGAAGCTTATCGATTCGCAGGTGCAATGGACCCCGCCGACCGGCCGTAACCGCTTGTACGCCATGATCGAACAGCGTCCCGACTGGGTATTGTCGCGCCAACGTGCCTGGGGTGTCCCCCTGACATGTTTCACCAAGAACGGGGCTGAACCAGAGGATGAAGACTTTTTTCTCAAAGACGACAAGGTCAATCAACGAATCGTCGCGGCATTTCTCGAAGACGGTGCCGATGCCTGGTTCCAACCGGGTGCCAAAGAGCGATTTCTCGGCGATGACTATGATCCCGCTTCCTATAGTCAGGTTTTTGACATTCTGGATGTCTGGTTTGATTCGGGATCAACGCACGCCTTTGTCCTGCGCGACCGGAACGATGGCCCCGAGGATGGCATAGCCGACCTTTATCTGGAAGGAACCGATCAGCATCGCGGCTGGTTCCACTCATCGTTGCTGCAAGCCTGTGGTACGCGCGGTGAAGCCCCCTATCGCGGTGTTCTCACGCATGGATTTACCCTCGATGAGCATGGCCGAAAGATGTCCAAATCCCTGGGTAATACGATCGCCCCTGAGGATATTGTCCGCCAGAATGGTGCCGATATTCTTCGTCTGTGGACCGCGCAGTCAGACTATCGTGTTGATTTGCGCATTGGACCGGAAATTCTACGCGGTGTCACCGACAGTTACCGCCGCATCCGCAACTGCTTTCGCTTCATGCTGGGGAATCTGTTTGACTTTGTGCCGGGCGATAACGTTCCTTTTGTCGAATTGCCTGGGCTTGAACGCTGGGTTCTCCACCGCCTCTGCGTGATTGAAGGCGACGTTCGGGACGCATATTCGGCCTACGACTTTCAGCGTGTCTTTCAGACCGTGTTTGATTTTGCCAACACGGATTTGTCCTCGTTTTATTTCGATATCCGCAAAGACACGCTCTATTGTGAAGCCGCCGGGAGCTGGAAACGCCGATCGGTCCAGACGGTCCTCGATATCCTCCATCAACATTTGTGCACGTGGCTGGCGCCGATACTGGCGTTTACCGCTGAGGAAGTGTGGCTGGCGCGATTTCCGGGAGATGATTCATCGGTCCATTTGCAGGATTTTCCGCCCGTACCCGAAGAGTGGAAGGACCAGAAACTGGCAGACGAATGGGGCATTGTCCGCGACGCACGGCGCGTCGTCACCGCTTGTCTGGAATTTCAGCGGCGCGACAAGGTCATCGGATCAAGCCTTGAATCCTGTCCGACCGTGATCGTCAGTGATCCTGATATCTACGCGCTCCTCGAGCGTTTCAAACTTGACGATATCTGCATTACGTCGGGAATTCACCTGATCAACGACAAGACGCCGCGTCCCGACGCTGTTTCAATCCCGGATGTCCCGGGAATATGGGTCGAACATGCGCCCGCAGACGGCAAGAAATGTGATCGTTGCTGGAAATTTTTCACGAATCTGGCACAACGTGCGCAAGGTTCAGTTTGCGCGCGGTGTGCGCAGGTCCTCGATGAACATGGTGGCGCATGAGACTGTGGCACCTGATGCGCCACAACCCGTGTTTTTGTCACTGGATCGAATGCTGCACGGGATCAAGCCTGTTTCCTAGTGGGTGGCTGCCCGTCAGATCATCTAGACATTGAAAAGGATCCGCAGGACATCGCCATCCTTGACCCGATAGTCACGTCCTTCGGCACGCAATTTTCCTGCTTCTTTCGCCCCAATCTCTCCACCATGAGCAATAAAATCGTCGTAGGATACGGTTTCTGCGCGTATGAAACCCTGGCTGAAATCCCGATGAATACGTCCCGCCGCCTCAATCGCCGACATCCCGCACGAAAGTGTCCAGGCACGGGTTTCCTTCGGTCCAACAGTAAAAAATGTAATCAGACCGAGAAGCTGATAGGCGGCCGAAACGGTTCGCTGCAAACCCGACTCGTGGCATCCAATCGATTCGAGAAACGCGGTCGCTTCCTCCTCATCGAGGCCAACAAGTTGTTCTTCGAATAATGCTGAACAAACCACCCAGGGACTTCCTCGGGAGGCCGCATGTGCGCCAACTTCACGTGAATAGGCATTACCCTCGGAAGCCGCCTCCTCATCCACATTACAGATATACAGCACCGGCTTCGCCGTCAGTAAACCGAGACATCGCCAATGCCCCAATTCAACATCTTCAATCAAAGCCTCGTGCACCGGTTTACCGTGTTCAAGCACATCCTGTGCTTGTGCCAGTCGATGGTCTTGCGTCCGGGCTTCAGCATCACCTGACTTTAATCGCCGCACCAGCCGCTCACGCTGCCGAAGCACCGAGTCGAGATCCGCCAGCATCAATTCCGTCTCGATTGTGATGATGTCGTCTATCGGATTGACCTGTGTCGTGACATGGGTGATGTCAGGATCATCAAAGCAACGGACCACATGTGCAATTGCATCAACTTCACGAATACTCGCCAGAAAACGATTGCCAAGACCCTGGCCTTTTGATGCCCCGGCAACCAAACCCGCGATATCGACAAAGTGAGTCTTCGCCGGAATCATCTTTCTGGACCGGGCCAGAGCAGCAAGCTGTTCCAGGCGAAAGTCGGGAACCGCAACTTCGCCGCTGTTCGGGTCAATCGTGCAAAAGGGATAATTTTCTGCCTGCGCCGATGCGGTTCCTGTGAGCGCATTGAAAAGAGTCGACTTGCCCACGTTGGGCAATCCAACAATTCCCGTTTTTACTGAAATCTTTCGTCACCTTGTGAATTATGAAGCGCATTGCTACAGCGCATGCAGACAATAGTCTCTGCCAGGGCCCTATCCCGCTGGCGTAACTATCCCGACCGATCAGTGAATTCAAGCCTGTTGAAATGGGCGGGTGGCCGTCGCCTGATACGGTGTCTGGATTTTGACGGAAACCGGGTGACAGCCGCAAAGATCATCATCAATTGCACGACCTGCGCACTGACGAACCGGCGCTGCTCACGATCCATCATCATAGACAATGATGCGACTTCGTCTTATGCTGATTTGCGATGCACAGACGTTGGCAATCTCGCGATCTCAACATTGTACCCTCATGCGACCGGGAAATAAAAATGGGGGATTATATACTTAACTACCCAAAACACTACATATTCTATTATCAATCACTCGTAACCACTACGTATAGTACGATGGGTAGCCAAGTATATAATTCCCTAAAAATGAGAATGTTCACCAAGTTTCGTAAAACTTGTGCAATTCTTGGTGCTGTTGTGACGTTCCTCGTTGCGGCCATAACCACGTCGACGGCGGAGACAATCCGCTATGCCGACAGCGATCCGTCGAGCTGTCTGCGCTGCCGTTTCCTGATCGAAAGCTATTTTCCTGCGCTTGAGGATGCGACCGACGGAGAATTGCAGGTGCAAGGGTTGTTTGGTGCCGTTGTTGGCTCGAACAAGGAAAATCTTAAACTGACCCGCGACGGCGTGGTCCAGCTCAGCGCCACTTTCGTTGGCTATCACAACAATATTTTTCCAGCACAATCAGCCTTTGATCTTTTTTCTCGTGGACCCCGGGAATTTGCCAATCAACTCTATTTTTATCGTCAGGCTTACGCACGCATTCCCGAGATTCAGGATGAACTCGCCGCACAGAATCTCAAGTTGATCATGATCAATCCCTTACTTCATCTTGCCTTCGCTTCGCGCAATGAGATTGAATCCATCAGTGACATTCGCGGCCATAAATGGCGGGCCGGCACCAAATTGTTGTTGCGTAACCTCCGGTCAGCTGGTGCCTCTCCCGTATCGGTTCCTTGGAGTGAAGTTTATATCGCCTTGCAAACAGGTGCGATTGACGGCGTCCTGACCAACTATGACGGACTCGACAATGCAAAATTCCATGAGCCTGCACCACATATTCTGATCTCTCCTGAACTGTGGATGGCGAACCCGATGATCACCATTGTCAATCGTGATTACTGGGACAGTTTGCCACCGCACGTGCAGCAGATATGGGAAAAGACATCGCAGGAAGCAGAGTTGGAATGGGGCCAACGGTTGCAGGCTGCACGCTCAAACATCATCAATTCGCAGCGGGAACTCGGTGTCACTATCAATGAACTTTCCGAGACCGATCTGGTCAATTGGGAAAATGCTGCAAATCTCGATGAGATTGAAACCCTATGGATTGCCGAGGCCAGGGCCGCGGGACTGGAGAATGCCGCCGGTGTCCTCATGACGCTCAAGGAAATCCATCAGGAAGCCCTCGCACGCGACAATCAATGAGCAGATCGCAGAACAGACATCATGCACGATCGGAGCGATCGGCACACAAAATTGTCAGAGGCGGGGGACGATTACTCAGCCGGGTCAATGCCTGTTTCGCAACCATTGGTGGGTGGCTGCTGCTGCTGACTGCCATCATGCTGACCGTTGATGTGACGTTCCGCAATCTGTTCGAACCGTTGCAGATGATTCCTCTTCTCTCGGTCTTTGCCCTGATCGCTGTTACCTATTTTGGCCTTTCGGCAACCGAAGAAATTGACGGACATGTGAGCCTCAAGTTCCTTGTGACCCGGTTGACCAGCCCGTTTCGGCACATTGTCAATGTCCTCACTGTCATGGGGAGTGGATTGCTGGCTGTCGCCCTGATCACCAATGCCGTCGACAGTTTCATCACGGGGGAAGGCAGCGAAGGTGCCCTCACATTCAAGCTCTGGCCAATCAAATTTGCCATGGTTGTCGGTGCTGCTTTGTTTTTTGCCGAAACCTGCCGCAAAATGATGACCCGTCAGCCGTCTGCGTGATTGCGATTACACATGTCATCAGGCCATCTTGAGATTCCTTGCAGCCGGCACAATCATGATCAGCATGTCCCGCGCCATGTCTGCATGCCCACGAATCGTGCCGGTCAAAATCAGGAGAGCTGCTTGCTTAAGAATGAGACCCTTCTGCAATTTTTGGTGCCATGAATTGGACAGGCGGGTCAGGACATAAAGGGCTGGAGCATTTGTGGACCCATTGACGTCTGGAATTCTGTGCGGAATCCTGCTGCTCTTCCACTTTGGAATTGGCGTGAGCATTGGCCTGTCGTTCATTCTCTCCGGGTTTGTGGTTTCACTGATGCTGCTGGGAGTCGCAGCGTCACTCTCGCTGCTTGGTGAGGCCGCCTATAGCGCGATCGCGCGCCCGAGTTGGGCTGCCATACCGCTCTTCATTCTGATGGGCTGCTTCTGCGCCCGCGGCGGGCTCGCCAGGATGGCCTATCTTGGAACCTATGCCCTGGCACGCAAATTGCCAGGTGCGCTGATGATCGCAACCTGTTTGAGTTGCGGACTCTTCGGTGCGATTTCCGGCTCGTCAGTTGCAACCACCGCTTTGTTTGGGAGAATCGCATTACCGGAGATGCTCAGATTCAACTATGATTCGGCACTTTCGGCAGGTTGCATCGCTGCGGCGGGCACTTTCGCTTCAATGATTCCACCCAGCATTTTGCTGATTATCTATGCGATGTTCACACATCAATCGGTGGTCGAACTGTTTGCTGCCGGGATTATTCCGGCACTCCTCACAATCGCCGCCTATTGTCTGACCATATTCGTTTTGGTCAGAAGAAAACCGTTTCTGGCACCGGCCAGAGATCCGACCGAGATTCTGGGAGCCGATATCAGTCGGCGGCGCGCAGTCACGGGCATGTGGCCAATCTTCATCATCGCCGGGATCGTTCTGGTTGGTCTTTATGGGGGATTCTTCACACCAACAGAAGCTGCTGCCGTTGGAGCCATTGCGAGTCTGGTGGTGGCATTCGGCTTGCGCCCGAATGCCTGGCAAACGACGCTCATCAACAGTCTGCATGAATCGGCACGCATAACAGCGATGCTGTTTCTCCTTGTTATCGGCGCACTTTACTTCAGTCGTGTGGCAGCGATTACCGGATTCCCCCAGGAGATTGCCCGTACGGTCACTTCTTGGGCATTACCGCCATTCGCCGTTCTCCTCGCAGTGATGCTGATCGTCTTTATCCTCGGAATGTTCATGGTTCCGGTCGGTATTTTCGCACTGACCTTGCCGATTATGTTGCCGGTCTTGCTTGAGCTCGGTTACGACCCGGTCTGGTTTGGTGTCATCATGCTCAAACTCACCGAAATCGGCGCTGTCACTCCTCCCGTTGGCCTCAATATCTTCGCGATGAAAGCCGCCTGCCCTCCATCCGCGCGTCTTGGGCTGGGTGATATCTCGCGTGGCTGTGCAATTTTCATCATTGTCGATCTGTGCATTCTTGCGGCCCTTGTTGCGTTTCCAAATCTTGCCTTGTGGCTCCCCAGCCTGTTGTGATCTGCCAGGCATAACTTGACGTGAAGTCGTTATTGTCTCAATGAGCTGAATTGATTAGCAAGGGATCCTCCGGTCATTGGAGAGTTTGCAGACGAGGCTGGCACATGCATTTCATTCCATATCTCACCTTCAACGGAAATTGCCGTGAGGCATTACAGCGATATGCCGAAATTTTCAGTGGGGACATTGTTGCCATGCAACGATTTGGTGACGAGGAAAGTTGTCGTTCAATGCCTGCGGAGACCCAGGAATTGATCATGTTCGGTCATTTGAAAGCCAATGAGGCCGTGTTGTTTGCATCCGATGATCCTTCAAACAGCTATGAGCTTCCCCAGAGCATGCATATCTCCGTCAGTTTTCCGACCGTGTTGCAGGCGAAAGAGGTTTTTGACCAGCTGAATGATGGTGGTGAGACGCTGATGCCGTTTGAGAAGACCTTTTTTTCCGCGGGTTTTGGCATGACAAGGGATTGTTTTGGTATCTTGTGGATGGTGAATGTCAACGATCCTGATTCCGACTATTATTGAGCCCGGTCCAGGTTGTCCTGATGACAACACGCATTGATCAGCGATTTGCATCGCTCCGGCAGGCCAATCGAAAGGCTTTCGTCACTTATATCATGGCCGGTGATCCGGATGCGGAATCGTCAATGGAGCTCCTGCTGGGTTTGCCAAAGGCTGGCGCAGACATTATCGAAATGGGCTTTCCCTTTACCGACCCGATGGCTGATGGGCCGACCATTCAACAGGCCGGAAACCGCGCACTGGCTAATGGGCAAACACTGATCAAGACCCTGGATCAGGTACGGGTTTTCCGTCGTGAAGATGACACGACACCCGTCGTTCTGATGGGTTACTATAATCCCATCCATCATATCGGCTCAGTGGAGTTTCTCAACGCCGCCAAATCGGCCGGTGTTGACGGATTGATCATTGTCGATTTACCTCCCGAAGAAGATCAGGAACTCTGTCTGCCGGCAATGGAAATCGGTTTGAATTTCATCAGGCTTGCGACACCAACAACACACGCACGGCGCCTTCCCGTTGTGCTCCATAATACGAGTGGATTCGTCTACTATGTCTCGATTACCGGGGTTACCGGAGCCGGTATCCCGCAAACAGAAGCTGTCGAGCATGATGTTGCCCGAATCAAGGCGGCCACAGAATTGCCGGTCTGCGTCGGATTCGGTATCAAAACGCCTGAAGTTGCACGCAAGATTGCACAGACAGCCGATGGGGTCGTCGTCGGTTCATCGATTGTCGAGAGACAGGGGCGCAGGGAATCACCTGAATCGATCCTGGGATTCGTATCAGAACTCGCCGATGGTGCGCATGGTTGTTGATTGTGATTATCCCGCATTCGATGACCATGTCCTGGGACTCGGTCAGATGTGGAAGATTGAAAGTGAAGTCAAATGACGACCATCACCAATATCGATGATCTGAAACGTCTTTACCGCCGCCGGGTTCCACGGATGTTCTATGATTATGCCGAATCCGGCAGTTGGACCGAACAGACATTTCATGCCAATGTCACGGACTTTTCCCGGATTCGTCTTCGCCAGCGTGTTGCCGTGGATCTGAGTGATCGCAGCACGTCTTCGACAATGGTTGGCCAGGATGTCGCCATGCCGGTGGCGCTTGCCCCTGTTGGCATGACCGGAATGCAATCTGCCGATGGTGAGATCAAGGCGGCACGTGCAGCGGCCAAGTTTGGTATTCCTTTTACTCTTTCAACCATGTCAATTTGCTCAATCGAAGATGTCGCGCAAAAGGCCGAAAGGGGATTTTGGTTTCAACTCTATGTGATGCGCGATCAGACCTTCGTCGAAAGCCTGATCGGACGTGCCCAGGATGCTGGTTGTCGTGCTCTGGTTTTGACGCTCGACCTGCAGGTTCTTGGTCAAAGGCACAAGGATATCAAGAACGGACTTTCGGCACCGCCTCGCCCGACCCTGACTGTCATGGCGGACCTCTCCACCAAATGGCGCTGGATGGCGGGAATGGCAAAAACGCCGCGGCGAAGCTTCGGCAATATCATCGGTCACGTCCAGGGTGTGAAAGACACATCATCCCTGATGGACTGGACGGCTTCACAATTCGACCCTTCTCTGAACTGGGACAAGGTCAAGAAAATCAGGCGGATGTGGAACGGCCCTTTCATTCTCAAGGGTATTCTGGACAGTGAAGACGCACGACGTGCTGTTGACTGCGGTGCCGATGCGCTCATTGTCTCAAACCATGGCGGCCGGCAACTTGATGGTGCATTGTCTTCAGTTCGTATGCTGCCTGCTATAGTCGATGCAGTGGGAGATTCGATTGAGATCCATTTTGATTCGGGCATCAGGTCAGGGCAGGATGTGTTGAAAGCGCTCGCACTCGGCGCAAGGGGCACCTATATTGGCCGTGCCTATATTTACGGTTTGGGCGCAATGGGAGAAGCGGGTGTCCGTGCTTCACTTGATGTGATCCATAAGGAACTTGATACCACAATGGCATTGTGCGGCAGAACACGCGTCGGTGACCTCAATCATGACAATCTCATCATGGAACCCGGTTTCACCACAGTGACAAATTAGGGCAAGACGGCTCTTGCACTCGAGACGCATTCAAAGATAAAGGCGCGTTTCAGTTGGCATACACCCTTGGAGGATGCCAGCTTGCAACTGAACTGGAGATACATATCATGGCTAGCGAGATCCCAGATCTCAGCGTCGAACTGCGTTCGGGGACAGGCAAGGGGGCCGCCCGTCAAGCAAGGCGCACGGGATTTGTACCGGGAATCGTCTATGGGGGTGGCATTGATCCCATGGCGATCCAGATCGACTTCAACTATCTTCTCAAGCGACTTAATCAGGGTCGCTTTCTGTCGACTCTCTTCAATCTCAAGATCGCCGGGCAGCAGGATGTCCGGGTGATTTGTCGTTCGGTGCAACGGCATGTCGTCAAGGACCTGCCATTGCATGTCGATTTCATGCGGCTGAAGGACGGTTCCCAAATCAACCTCTTTATTCCGGTGCGCTTCATCAATGAACAGGACTCCCCTGGCCTGCGCCGTGGCGGTGTCCTGACTGTTGTGCGTGGTGAGATTGATCTGGTCGTCAATGCCGGCAATATTCCGGCTGAGATTGTCGCTGATATCTCAGGGCTTGATGTGGGCGATGTGGTAACGATTTCCAAGATTGAACTCCCCGAAGGCACGCGCCCGCGCATTGCCGATCGCGATTTTGTGATTGCCAATATCTCGGCACCATCAAGCTTGCGCTCAGCAGACGAGGAAGAGGAAATCGAAGAAGAGGAAACGGAAGACGACAACACAGAAGAAGAATGAATCATCCCGGCCCCTCCATCGGGGTGAATCGACCGCATACGAATTCCCATGAATCCAGGTGGAAACACCGGTGAATTGAGAATCGCAGACAGATGAAACTGATTATCGGACTTGGTAATCCCGGCCAACAATATGAAGGTCATCGGCACAATATCGGCTTTATGGCTGTCGACCGGATTGCTTCGGATCACACGATGGGTCCGTGGCGGGCAAGATTCAATGGGCTGATGATTGTCGGGCAGATCGAAACGCATCGCGTGATGCTGCTCAAGCCACAAACCTACATGAACAATTCGGGGCAATCTGCACGTGCCGCGATGGACTATTACAAACTGACCGCCACCAATGTTGTCGTCCTCCATGACGAGCTTGATCTCAACCCTGGACAGTTGCGCACCAAGACCGGCGGTGGGACCGCTGGCCATCGCGGTCTGCAATCGTTGCAGTCGCATCTTGGAAATGAGTTTTCTCGTATCAGGATTGGTATTGGCCATCCCGGTCGTAAAGAGCTTGTGAACCGCTACGTCCTGCATGATTTTGCGGGGGAGGAGACCGCAGGGTTTGACAATCTGCTGATGGCCATCAGCAAATCAGCACTGTATCTTGCAGCAGGAGATTTCGCCAAATTTACCTCTGCTGTCGCGCAGCATCGCAACTCTCCATCGCATACCGATACGGGAATCGTTCAGCCGGCACCGCCACCAGAAAAACGCACCGCCACCAGTCTCATTGCACAACTGGCTCAGCGTTTCGGTCGTTGATCACAGATTCGTTGCAATCTGCATGGATCAATGAGGCTACGCGAACGAGGCATGCCTGACATATCCTATCGGTGGTCCGCATGTGTCGCTTGCCTTTCTATTTCCGCCTTTGCTTCTTTGGCGTATTCCTCAATGAACTTTCTCGGGTTGAAGAACAGGCGTCGCATGACCTTTGGCATGAACCCGAGTGAGGTCACCTCTTCTGTAAATGTGCCAACTGTGCCGCCATTTTCCTGTTTGAATTCGGCAATATATTGCCCTGAAAAATTACCATCGGCGCCTGTCTGAAGAACAAGTCTCATGGGTGGTATGTCCTCGAGAATCCGGAAACGGATTGTCATGCGCGGCATCTTGATCTCTTCGGTCCAATTCCTTTTGTCATCGGCCATTTTGACCGCAGCGACGTCCGTGCGCCAGTTCGGCTGACTTTCGACATCCCTGTACACGTCCCAAACCGCTTCAATAGGCGCATCGTAACGGATTTCAACTGTGCTACGGGTGGTGGCGGGTATCAGAAACAAGCTGGTGGCGCTGGCCAGCAATGCGGCAACTGCCACAAAGATCCAAGTCAAGCCCATGCATCAACTCCAACCCTGATCCCGTTCATTCGACCATGTCATTCTTATATGGCACGGGCATCCCAGACGATCTCATATGCAGGATGCGTCAAGATCGTGGACCGGCTCACACTCACTGAGACGCGACCTCCTCATGGGTTAGCAGCGATTCGTGTGGCGCGACAGCCGTTCAGGGGACTGTTCCCAGCGAGACCGGGTGGCACGGGACACATGGACCGCACGGGCCGCGTCTGTTGGTGTCAGGCCATCACGCATGGCCTGACACCCGCGATGAACGATCTCCTGACGCATCCGGACAGCGGCATCGCCAGGTGTCAAAGACAGAACCCTCTGGGCATGTCTGATCACATGACCCGGCACGCCACAAACGTGCATCGGGGTTTTCCTTTTCTGTCACATTGATCATGACAAACCGATGGAGGACCTGCCGGTTCCGGCAAGACATTTCCAACGCGCCGGGACTGGGGCGCCGCCGCTCAGAATCTCATATGTGTCTGATCAGGTACAGGCGGAATGTAGGCAGGTGGTTGACCGGTGCGGCGCAAAGGCTTAGTTTGCGGTGATGAGTGAGACACCCGACATCCACGATCTGGCCCTACAGATCGCACGGCTGGAAGGTGAGATCACAGCCGTCAGAGCGGAGACTAACGCCATGGAATCACGCATTGATGCTCGACTCGCCGGAATGGAAGCAGCAGCAGCCAAGCGGGAAACCGATGCCGTCAAGCGGGAAACCGATGCTGTCAAACGGGAGAAACAGCAACTTCTGGCGATTGCGGGCCTGATTGCCCTCGCCACCACCATTCTGGGTTTGTGGCTGGGAGGATAGAGTGCGGCCCGCCCTCTCTCTTATGAGAACAGTCTCGTTTGGGGATGCTGAGACCCCGCTGCCCGGCAGATTGTCTCAGCGCGACACGCCGAAAGCCCCGACAATGCCGCCCCGCTCGAACACACCACCGGTCTCGGTGGCCGCACGCCCGTAAAATTCACCCCAGATATAATCATCAATGCGGCGCTGCTGTGAGAAGCGGCCATCCGCCACGGGCAGATCAACCCAGGTCATGACGGCGAGCCCCTCCAGGGTCAGCGTCACGTCCATGCGCGGGTCAGCCCAATCTTCAATGGTCAGTTCGGCATCGCCCCGCACGACCTGGTCCGATTGTTCGCATTGAGACCCACCATGTCCCCGCGCCAGGTCGCAGAACCCCCTCTGGGCATGTCTGATCAGGTACAGATCGCGTCGTTAAAAGTCAAAATGCCGCAGTGCGAATGCGTGCTGTTATCCAAGAGTAGGCCAGACGGGTATTTTGCCTTTTGACGGTATGCCCTGGCAGCCCACCGAAATTTCCATAGAAAAATGGGTGACAGCGGGTTATCAAGAGACCATCAGAACGCATTGAGATTCTTTATGTCCATTTCTTTTGAAGACTCCATCAATGTCCTCGGCGGGCCACTCGAACCCTGTTCGCTTGATCCCATGACGGGATTTTTTCGCAATGGATCCTGTGACACTTGCCGTGATGATCATGGCAGTCATACCGTCTGTGCGATCATGACCAAAGAATTTCTTGTCTGGTCAAAATATGTCGGCAATGACTTGTCGACACCTGTTGCCGCCTATGGATTTCCAGGGCTGGTTGACGGCGACAACTGGTGTCTCTGCGCCTCACGCTTTCTTCAGGCAGCGCGTGATGGCGAAGCCCCACGTGTCCGACTCGCAAGCACGCATCGCAAAGCACTGGCAATTGTTCCTCTCGATATACTGAAGGAACATGCAATCGACCTCAACTGAAAGTTGACATTGCTGATAATTCTGCGCGCATTTTTGCTTCTTGCAACCGTCACCAGATCATCGATCTGACCCCGAGACGACAAACTTTCAGTTGGATTATGGTTTCAGGTATGCACATATCCCCAGTCTGCCATCTGT
>JAPOTI010000121.1 GCA_026709265.1 Paracoccaceae bacterium
GCCACCCGCGCCCACATCTCATCCGTCAAAACTGTGCGATCTGCATTCATCTTGTCACCTGCCTCGTCTGCTCGTGCCGCCTTTTTCGACGTGCAATGCCGACAAAAATACACGCCCAGCGCTCAAAACGCAAGGCAATTGTCAACGGGCCTTAGGCAACTGAAACCTCAATTTGGGTCACATGGACTTCATTACGTATCCGCCGATCGATTTCTTCGGTCGTTGCCGTGTCAAAGAACAGCACCCGTGCCTCAGCAAGGTTTTCACGTGCGGCTGCCACGCTCTCCCCTGGCTCGTCACATCAACCTCCGGGCAGAATGCCATATCGCCATCGCTTTCAATGATCTGGCCATATGTTGCACATCCCATCCTGTCCTTTTGCTTCGTCTTCCCATGATGATAGCAGGTAGGGAGCGGGAAGTATCCCTTATATAAATCGGCTTGCTCCGCAGGCGCACGACACGGCCAAGGAATGCCCGTTCGATCCCTCACGGACTGGACACAATCACGCCACGTGAAGACCCAGAAACAACACCGATGACCTCACGAAACACCCACCCCGAAACAGCAAAATCAGCCCTTGCGAAAAGGTGGGGAGCCCCCTGACGATTCCGCTGGATTGTCCGATGGCATGACTGTATCTCCTGTTCATTGGCATATCTCCTCTCCTTTCTGAGAATTGATGCCTTTTGTCACCGTCTTGATATGTCACCTTTACCTTGTCGTAATCCAGTTTCAGGGATAATCCTTGATTTTTCGGTTTGGTATGACAGTTTGTGAACTGTGTGAATCCAATGAATAGATTTTGTCGGCGCGTCTGGGGTTGGATGTTTCTTGACTGGGCCTGTCAACCCTTCTTCACTCTCCTGCTCACCTTTGTTTTTGCCCCCTATTTCACGTCAACAGTTGTTGGAAACAGTACCTTGGGTCAGCAATATTGGGGATGGATGCTGGCCATCACCGGAATCCTGATTGCCGTCTTCGGACCCATCCTCGGCGCAACAGCAGACAGAATTGGCAATATCAGGAATTGGATCACAGCCTTCCTGTCTCTGACCATTCTCTGCTGCCTTGCCCTCTGGTGGTCGGTTCCCGGTGGTGCAATCGTGTGGCCACTCGTTGTCTTCGGCATGGCCCTGTTCGCGGCCGAAACCACCGCGATATTTGCGAACGCGATGTTGCCCTCGCTGGGCAGGGAACGGGAGCTGGGTCTGATTTCCGGGGCCGGATGGGCCTTTGGCTATGCGGGTGGAATCGTCTCCCTCACTCTCATCTTGCTGTTTTTTGCTGAAAACGAAGCGGGAAAGACATTGATTGGCAATCCACCTGCTTTCGGCCTCGATGCAGCAATGCGTGAAGGCACCCGTTCGGCTGGTCCTTTGACCGCAATCTGGATCATCATCTTCATGACCCCCTTTTTTCTGTGGACATCCGACCGACGGCAGATACGTGCCACCGGTTCATCAATTGCGGGACTGATAAAGACGCTGCGTGGTCTCCCCGGCAATTCCAGTCTGTTTGCATTTCTTGGATCATCCATGCTCTATCGCGATGCACTGAACGGCCTGTACGCCTTTGGCGGAATTTACGCAGCAGGAATTCTCGGATGGTCGATCACCCAGATCGGGACTTTTGGATTCGTTGCCCTGGTTTGTGGTGCTCTCTGTGCTTATCTCGGCGGATACGCGGATCGACGGTGGGGACCCAAACTTGTCATCCGTACGGCATTACTCGTCCTGATAGCCATTTGTCTGATTGTCGTGACAACCAATCGGACAGAAGTCATGTCCATCCCCATTTCTGCAAACTCATTTCTCCCCGATTCCGTGTTTCTCATCTGTGGTTGCTTCATTGGTGCTGCCGGCGGGACTCTTCAAGCCGCATCGCGAACAATGATGGTCTATCAGGGAGAATCTGATAAAATGACCGAAGCCTTCGGCCTGTACGCACTCGCTGGCAAGGCCACCGCCTTCCTCGCTCCACTCCTGATCGCCGTTGTCACGGGAATGACCGGCAATCAGCAATTGGGGATCACCCCGGTAATCCTGCTCTTCACGGCTGGTCTCATACTCCTGAATTGGGTAAATTCAGGGAAAGGAATTGGTGATGCGACATGATATTCTCCTGATCAGCGCAACGGCCTGTCTTGTTTTGGCCGCATCCGTCGGACATGCAGTTGACCAACGGGATAATGCCAGCCAGTTATTCGGTGCGGCCAAGGTCCCTTCTGCCCAAACGGCTGCGGCCGTGGGAAGCTACGCCAAGGGTTGCGCGGCAGGGATGGTCGCTTTGCCCGAATCCGGTCCGACCTGGCAGACCATGCGGCTGAGCCGAAACCGCAATTGGGGCCATCCAGAAACGATTGATTTCCTGATGGATCTCAGTGCGCGCGCAAAGGAGTTGGGTTGGGCCGGACTCTATGTTGGCGATATTTCTCAACCCCGCGGCGGACCGATGACATCCGGCCACCGATCTCACCAGATTGGCCTTGATGCCGATATCTGGATGTTGCCAGCGGATCGCCTTGACCTCTCACGCCAGGAGCGCGAGGAATTGTCGTCGATTTCGGTTCGGACAAGCGATCAGAAGTCGGTGAACGATAACTGGACAGACACGCATATGAAGATCCTGCAGGCTGCGGCTGAAGACCCGCGCACAGACCGGATTTTTGTTGCCGCCGCCGTGAAAATCGAATTGTGCGAAACAGCGACGGGGGACCGTTCATGGCTGCAGCGAATCCGTCCCCTCTATGGTCACAACTTCCATTTTCACATCCGTCTGAAATGCCCTGCTGATTCCCCATCCTGCATCACCCAATCGCCAACTGTTGCTGAATTGTCGAATGGTGGAGACGGCTGCGATGCGAGTTTGCAATGGTGGGTCACCGACTATCTTCAGCAACTCAAGAAACCGCCCCCATCCACTGCATCGAAACCACGCGGTGTACGTGACTATGTTATGGCGGACTTGCCGGCAGACTGCATGTCGGTTCTGACCTCTGACTAACTCTTGATCGCATTGCCGCTGTCGCTCCGGTTCGGTAGAGTTCCGATCAGTAATTTATCTCGCCAGTGATGAAAGCGTGCAAAATGATCCATAACAGACTCGCCGAACAGATTGACGAAATCTGGCAGCAACGTCATGCGATAACACCCGAATCCGATGATTCCATCAGGAATCCGGTGGCCGAGACGCTGGCGGCGCTCGACAGTGGGTCATTGCGCGTTGCCGCGCGCGGCAAAGATGGTTCGTGGATTGTCAATCAATGGGCAAAAAGAGCTGTTCTGCTGAGTTTCCGCCTGCGAGACATGGAAATTCAACCGGGAGGACCGCAAGGCAGCAACTGGTGGGACAAGGTGGACAACAAGTTCAAGGGTTGGGCCGAAGATGATTGGAAATCGGCCGGCTTTCGCGCTGTTCCTCATTGTGTCGTCAGAAGGTCCGCCTATATCGCGCCCGGCGCCGTATTGATGCCTTGTTTTGTCAATCTCGGAGCCCATGTTGGCGAAGGCACCATGGTCGATACCTGGGCGACAGTGGGCTCCTGTGCCCAAATCGGCAGCGGTGTCCATTTGTCCGGAGGCGTCGGAATCGGCGGTGTCCTCGAACCCTTGCAGGCCGGACCAACCATCATTGAAGACAATTGTTTCATCGGCGCGCGGTCAGAAGTCGTCGAAGGCGTTATTGTGCGCGAAGGTTCGGTGCTTGGTATGGGCGTGTTCATTGGCCAGTCGACCAAGATCGTCGACCGCGCCACCGGAGACGTCACGTATGGAGAAGTTCCCCCCTATTCTGTTGTCGTTGCCGGATCCATGCCATCTTCCGGGGGTGTTCATCTCTATTGCGCCGTGATTGTGAAGCGGGTCGACGCCAAGACCCGCAACAAGACTGCGATTAACGAATTGCTGCGCGACTAATCACCGCCACATGCAGATATGACATATCAGGAATCCGTGAATCCGGTCTCACTGACGGCTGAATTGATCCGCTGCCCGTCGGTCACACCGGCAGAAGCCGGCACCCTGGAATTGCTCCAGATCCGACTTGAAGACGCCGGATTCGACTGCGAGCGAATTGACCGAAACGGCGTATCCAACCTCTACGCCAAGTGGAATGGCGGCGGTCATGGTCCCATCTTCGGATTCAATGGTCATACCGATGTCGTCCCACCCGGAGACGTCTCGGCTTGGAGCTTTGATCCATTCAGCGGTGATATTGCTGATGGCTGGATTTTGGGGCGCGGTGCCGTCGACATGAAATCAGGCGTTGCCGCCTTTGTTTGCGCAGCGATTGACTTTGTGCGGACACATCCCAAAGCGGGTTCGATCGCCATCACCGTAACCGGAGATGAAGAGGGGCAGGCAACCGATGGGACCGTAGCGATTCTTGACTGGATGCGTGCACAGGGAGAGACCATGGATGTCTGCCTGGTTGGGGAACCCACATCGCAAAATGAGCTGGGGGATGAAGTCAAAATCGGTCGTCGGGGCTCCTTGACTGCATATTTCACCGCCTACGGCAAACAGGGGCACTCCGCGTACCCTCACAAGGCCAAGAATCCCGTCCCGGTGATCGCATGGCTGGTCGATCGACTCAGCCATACCCCTCTTGATCAAGGGACAGAAAACTTTGCGCCATCAACATTGGTGGTGACCGGAATTGACACCAACAATCAAGCCAGCAACGTCATCCCGTTGACCTGCCGCGCCATGGCAAACATCCGTTATAATGACCTGCATGACACGACACGTCTCATCGACTGGCTGTGGCAACAAAAGGAAGCCGCGGAGACGACATTCGGCATGCGGATCGATATGGAACAGCAATTGTCTGGAGATTGCTTCCTGACACCGCCGGGACCCTTGTCCGACCTCGTGGTCAGTGCCATTGAGGCGAAATGCCAGCAACAACCCATGCTGTCGACATCAGGGGGAACCTCTGATGCCCGTTTTATCAAAGATATATGTCCAGTGGTCGAATTCGGCCTCTGCAACACGACGATGCATGAGATCGATGAGAGGGTTCGCGTGCAGGATATTGAGCGGCTCAGAGACATCTACTACGAAATTCTTGACCGATATTTTTCCTAGGACACATCACACCGTGCGACGGCTGGTCATCATGGTCACACTGCCGCGCCCTGGCTGTATCAAAACGCGGCTTGCCGCGAACATCGGCAATGTGCCGGCAGCGCGCTGGTATCGGCAGAACTGCCGCCGGGTCATCCGTCAAACAGCCGATCCGCGCTGGCAGACACTGCTTGCTGTCACCCCCGACGATGCGACTGGGAACTGCAGTTTCTGGCCACCGCATCTGGCACGCATTCCACAAGGAACAGGGAATCTCGGGGCGCGGCTCAGACGCGTATTCCTTCACCTGCCTCCCGACCCCGTCATCGTCATCGGCTCCGATATTCCCGAGGCCAACGCTGATGCCGTTCAACATGCATTCAGCCTGCTGGACCCGCGTGGTGCTGTCTTTGGCCCCTCACCCGATGGTGGCTATTGGTTGGTTGGCATTGGAAGTCAACTGCGTAACAGGGCCAGCCTCTTCAAGAATGTTCGTTGGTCAAGCCCCCATGCCCTGACCGATTCCATCAAGTCACTCGCGGGTGCGCCTGTCCGATTTGCCCGTGAACTCAGAGACGTCGATACCGTTGCCGATCTCAGACATATATTGTGAGCATTCAGGCATCACTTGGCCGCTTTGAGACTCTCCTCCAGATATATCTCCCGCAGACGCCGCGCCACAGTTCCGGGTCGACCCGTTCCAATCTTCACACCATCAATGTCCACCACTGGCATCACATAATTCGACGCCGAGGTGATAAAGGCTTCGGCACTTTCCTGTGCTTCCTTGACTGAAAAGGACCGCTCTTCGATCTGCATCTGCGCTTCACGCGCATAACGCAATACCGCGGCACGGGTGATTCCATGGAGGATGTCACGCGAAAGCTGGCGCGTGACAATGGAACCAGATTGCGTCACGATAAATGCATTGCAGGCCGTCCCTTCGGTAACCTGACCATCTTCGACGAGAAAGGCATCGTCAAATCCTGACTTGGATGCTGCCATTTTCGCCATTGATGGATACAAGAGTTGAACAGTCTTGATGTCACGTCTTCCCCAACGAAGATCGTCGATGGTCGTCACCCGAATTCCCACTTCCGGATCGGCAGGATTGACGTGCGCGTGGGTCTGGGTAAACATGAAAACAGTCGGTTGCACATCGGGGCCAGGATATTTGAAACTGCGATCGGCCGCACCGCGTGAAATTTGCAGATAGACAATTCCCTCTTTGATCTCGTTGATCCGCACGAGTTCTCTCTGCCACTCCAGCATTTCCATGCAATCAAGCTTGTAATTCAGCTCAAGCTCGCCAAGTGATCGTTCCAGCCGATCCATATGACCATCGAAATCCAGCAATTTACCGGCACGAACCGAAGTCACTTCGTAGACCGCATCCGCAAACAGGAATCCACGGTCAAATGCCGATATCCTGGCATCCTCTTCCTTGACAAACTCGCCGTTCAAAAAAACTGTTCGACTCATGGTTTCGGTTTCCTTCAATTTCTGGTCAGCTGATAATCATTCTATCACCGCTCCGGTTCCCAGACCCCACGGGTGACAATCGCATCACCGGCAAATGGAACATTGTGCTGCTTTATCCCCACAGCGCCTGGTCGGCCGGGTAAACCTTTCCATCGCAATAATGAAGTGGGTCGTTGCGATCTTCGGAGAGCATGAGCGGTCCGTCCAGATCAACGATCTGGATATCCTGCGCCACCAGTATTGCCGGTGCGATGGCCAGTGACGATGACATCATGCTGCCGACCATGATCTTGTATCCCAATAGTTGCGCCTGCCTCTTGAGTTTGAGAGCCGCGGTCAAGCCCCCAGTCTTATCAAGCTTGATATTGATCATGTCATATCCGGCGGGCAACACTTCAAGTGAGTCGATCGTATGGCAACTTTCATCAGCACAGATGGAAAACGGAAACTGCTCTTCCGCAAGCTGATTGTCTTGGCCAGCCGGCAATGGCTGCTCCACCATCTCGACACCGAAGCGGACAAGTTCCGATGCCAACCTGTATAATTCCTCAAAATCCCAGCCTTCATTCACATCCACGATCAGGCGCGAATCGGGCGCGCCGTCGCGGACCGCCGCCAATTGATCAGAACTTTGCGAAGAAGGGCCAAGTTTGACCTTGAGCAACGGAAAGTCTGCGCGCGTTGCCGATTCCTCGTACATCTCCTCCGGCGACCCGAGAGAAATTGTACAGGCAGTCATCAGGGGTTTCGGGGGACTCAATCCAGCACATTTCCAAACCGGGAGGTCGCTGTTTTTGGCCTCGAGATCCCACAGCGCACAGTCAAGCGCATTGCGCGCGGCACCTGGCGGCAGCAACGAATCAAGCTCAGTCCGATCAAATGGTGGAACCAGTGATAAAATTGAATCCCGCACGGATTCGACTGTTTCTCCGTAGCGACCATATGGAACACATTCGCCGGTTCCAGTGTCATCGTCCCGTTCAATCCTGACTGTCAATACACAGGCCTCACGACGCATGCCACGCGAGATTCTGAATGGCCTTTTCAGGCGAAACCGCTCTGTCTCCACTGACAGTTTCACGCTGTCACTCCTGATGCGTACTGTGACCTGTCACGGTGAGATCAGCACATCCACGAGCGGACCTGCACCAAAGCGGATGGGGTCTGTCGCTGGCAAACCGGTTTCGGCTTCAGCGTCGGCGAGGCAGCGTCGTGCGTCCTCTTCGGCAAACTGCGAACTGTTGATTGACACGCCAACCACGCGACATGACGGGTTGACGATCTGTGCCATCGACAGTGACGTCTCATACAGTTGCGCGAGAGAAGGAAGTTGAAAACTTGGCAAACCACGCATATGTGGCCGACCCGGCTCATGGCACAGGATGAGGGCATCCGGCTGACCGCCATGGATAAGTGCCAGCGTGACACCTGAGTAAGAGGCATGAAATAGCGACCCCTGCCCCTCGATGAGATCCCAGTGGTCATCGTCATTATCGGGGGTCAAACTCTCCACGGCGCCTGCCATGAAATCGGCGACCACGCCATCGAGCGGTACACCGTTGCCTTCAACCAGGATTCCGGTCTGGCCAGTTGCACGGAAACTCGCCTTGATCCCGCGATTGTGCATTTCCTGTTGCATGGCCAAAGCCATATACATCTTGCCAACTGACACATCTGTGCCCACGCCCAGGCAACGTTTGCCGCTGCGCTTGCGCCCACTGGCAATCGGATAGTCAACCTTGGGCGTTCGGACATCATGCAGTGAACAACCCTTGTGTCCGGCGATTTCCACCAACGATGGCTCGTCGCACAAACGATTATGCAATCCGCTGGCGAGATCCATCCCTGATTCCAAGGCCGCGGCCAACACTTCCTTCCAATTGTCGGCGATGACCCCTCCCCGGTTGGCGACACCGATTACTAATGTCTGCGCACCCGCTTCCCGTGCTTCTTTGATCGTCAGGTCGGGAAGATTCATATGGGCGGCACAACCGGGCAACCGGAATTGCCCGACCGAATCGCCTGGCCTCCAGTCCCGAATGCCCCTGGCCACCTTGGCTGCCAATTGATCCGGCGCATCACCAAGAAAAAGAAGGTAGGGTTTCTTAATCATCATCAAATCCCAGAAATTTACACCCCGTTGCACGTTACCGTAAAACTCGGAAAGTGTCTCATCATTTGCAGATCCCACTCCGCACGCGATTCAGCATGCCGGACACAAGCGTATCCGTCTCGTTGCCCTGGTCAAAAGATCACCCCGATGATGATGAGCATACCAATTGCACGCACCGTCATGCTATGGGCCTGATTGATCAGGTGTACGGAATCGTCGATATCGCCACTTATCAGGAGTTCACGGCCTGCCGAATTGAATGTGGGCAGGTCAACAGTTTCACCCTGATAGGAACGGCGCCCGCCCAAGGCCAGGTCAAGAATATGCGCTGTTGCGGCTTCCGGCCATCCGGCATTTGGTGACTCATGCAATCGCGCATCTGACATGACCGCGGAAAACCGTCCAACGGCACTGCCGGCCAGCAACAACAGAAGGGCCGACAAACGGGCCGGAATCCAATTGAGCAGATCGTCAAATCTTGCCGCCGCCCAACCGAATTGAGCAAATTCGGTGTTGCGATAACCAATCATGCTGTCCGCCGTATTGACAAACTTATAGACAAGAATCCCGGCGGGTCCCAAAATCAGGAACCAGAAACAAGGGGCCACCACCCCGTCTGAAAATCCCTCGGCAGCACTCTCGACGGCAGCTTTGGCAATCTCGCTTGAATCCAGTTGGTCGATATCTCTGCCAACCAGATGCGCCACGGCCATACGCCCCCGTGCATCACTGACCCGAAGTTGCTCCGCGACATCTTTCACATGATCGATGAGCGCCTTATGCGCAAGCAGAATGGCGGCGAGCAGAATGCTGATGACCTCACCAAGCGGAACAGAGCTGATCAGCACACCCAGCATGGCCAGTAAAATACAACTCACACCGACAAAGGCAGTGCCTTTCCATTGCCGTCCATTGCCATGGTTCAAATTGTCCGTAGCGAACGCAATCAATTTTCCGAACAAAACGACTGGATGAGGGACAGTTGACCAGATTTTCTTGGGGTCGCCATAGAGCCGATCAATCAGCAATGCGGCGAAAATACTGGCAAAGAAGAGGATCGACATCAACCGACACGCAGATTATAAATGTATGGTGGCCGGCGCTGTATATCGGTCAGCACAGGCAATCGATCTACGCTGGCTCCGCACGCGTGATGGCGGCTCTTCGTACCGGCGCAAATCCCATGCGATGATAGGGGGTCGGGCCATATTCCCTGAGGGCAGCCAAATGTGCCGCCGTCCCATAGCCTGCATTTCTTTCCCATCCGAATTGCGGGTATTCCTTGGCAAGTTCTGCCATTATCGCGTCGCGTTCGACTTTTGCAACTATGCTGGCGGCAGCAATTGACACCGATCTGGTGTCTCCCTTGATGATCGCTGTGGCCGGAGATTGCAGTCCCGCGGGTAACCGATTTCCGTCAATCAGGACATGGCCTGGCTTCCGGGTCAGACCGTCAACCGCCTTGCTCATTGCCAGCATCGTCGCTTGCAGAATATTGAGATGGTCAATTTCGGCGACCGCCACCCCGGCCACAGCGACCAGGGCACAGCGCTTGATTTCAATGGCAAGAGCATATCGCCGTGCGGCGCTCAGACGCTTTGAATCGTTAATGCCAGCAGGATATCGACCCACCGGAAGAATGACCGCGGCCGCCACAACCGGACCCGCGAGCGGGCCGCGCCCGGCCTCATCAACGCCTGCGATGTCAACGACACCCTTTGCACGCAGCGAGTCTTCAATTTGCGCGTCAGGCAGATCTCCCATGCGGTGGGTCTCCCGTAAACACCATTCTCACGCGTCGCAGATTGCAAGTGCATCCTGATTGCCGCACCGCTTCTGGCAGTGAAGCCCACCTGCGCGGACAGATAGAGAGTCGTGCGATATCATTGCGTTGCGCAATCTGACAGGATCAGAAATGCGTCAACCATTCTGAGAACATGACCCACCATCAGGAATTTAATGTTCAACAGCGTCAGCACAAGCCCGATCTGTGGTGATCGGGGGTTCCGAGTGTGTATCGGAAATTGGCTTTTGATATCTGATCAGTCGTCAGCGAGAGTTTCAAAGAGGATCGCCACCGCCTCGGCACCAGGATCATTATGTCCGGCAAGGCTGGCCGCCGCGAGGTAACTTGCCCGTCCCGCCCCGGCGCGGGTGATCTGAGAGGTTGCATCAGCCCCCTTGCGCGCCGCCTTGGCGGCTGCGCACATGCCGTGACCCAGTGACGCGATCGCTGGCTCCAGCGCATCAACCATCGTTCTGTCCCCAACCTCAGCCCCACCAACCTGTTTGATACGCTCAAGACCGGCAGAAAAGGCTGTTTGCACCCCACATCCGCCCTTGGCCGTGTCTCCGGCTGCCGCAAAGAAGATTGCCAGAAGGACCCCCGAGGAACCTCCCATCGACTGACTCAATTCCTGGCTAATGGCGTGAAACAACTTGGCCGGATCGGCAAGCGGCAACGTGTCCAGTCGCCTCTGCAATGCGCGCGCGGCTGTTTCCAGGGTGCTGCCGGTATCTCCATCACCCGATTTCGTATCAAGTTCATTCAATTGTGTTGCATTGTCAATCAGCACCTGACAGCATCTCTCGATCAGCTGCTGCGACGGCGCGTGGCTTGACGGATCCATGGGAACCGGACGAATGTCCTCTGGCAAGACTGCGATCTCAACGTTTCCAACATCCCGACAACCTGGCCAGTTGCCCGGGCCCACTTCAGATTTCAGGGACTTGAGATCATCCGTGGTGGGAGCATAGAGTGAAATCGAGAAACCCCGCATATCGAGAGATGTCATCAGTGGAGCCGGACCCACCATCCATCGAATGCGATGACCCATACGCGAATTGTGAAGCGAGTCCACGAGGATTCCCATTTCCAGTGGCGTACAACCTCCGAGATTGTTGAACAGAACGACAAGATCGCCATGACTGGCACAGGGTTCCAAACGTTTCGTCACCAGATCAATTGCCTCCTGGGCATGAGAATAAGCAACCTGTTCGATACCCGGCTCACCGTGAATCCCGAGGCCAAGCTCGGCCATGCCGTTGGCAATACGGTCTTCCTTCTCAGCCCCGGGAACCGTGCACGTGTCAAGTGACATGCCAAGTGAGGCCGTGTGCCGTGCGACGCGCGACGCGGTCTCTGCGACGACCTCCAATGAGGCACCAGAAGCTGCCAGCGCACCCGCGATCTTGTGGACAAAAAGGGTGCCAGCGACTCCACGCGGCTGCGGGATATCGGGTATGGCGACATCGTCGCCGACGATAACCATCTCGACCTTGTGGCCCAATGCGCGGGCCCGTTCTGCCGCCAATCCGAAATTCAATCGATCTCCCGTATAGTTCTTGACAATGAGCAGGCATCCGGGATCCCCCGTTACCGCCAGAATCCCGGCAAGAACCGCATCAACCGACGGTGAGGCAAAAACCTCACCGCAGACCGCCGCGGTCAACATACCTTCGCCGACAAATCCGGCATGACTCGGCTCATGTCCTGAACCACCCCCGGAAATCACAGCCACCCGTGTTGGTGTCCAGTCAGCCCGTGTCACGACCTTGATATGCGGATATCCGTCAAGACGCTTCAATTCGCCATTGTGGTTGCGCAGCACACCATCAATCGCCTGGGTGACAATTTGCTCCTTGTCGTTGATAAATTGACTCATTTCCTGGCCTCCTTCACGGAATTCGACAATCTGATGCATCAAAATACAAGGCTCAGTTTCCAAATCGTATGCATGACCTGTCGATTGCGTTGGCGCGGCACGTGCGAGGCGCGGCGTTGTCCAGTTCGACCTGCTGGAACCATCGCAGGTCATTGTCGAGATATTGGGTCGCGATCCCGCGGTCGCGCCTCAGGAAGCCTTTCAGTTGGCCCTGCCGGCTGTTGACCGTCTGGATGTGAAAGGCGTTGCGAACCCGTTCGCCTCCTGACAGGTTGAGCGCTTCATGGCGGACGCCCATGGCGGCGGCGCAAGGCAGGTCTGCGCGATGTCCGTCACTGACCAGGACGATGTCATCGTCCACGACCGGTTCGATGGCCGCCCGCAGTGCGTCGGCATTGACCGCCGGAAGAACCGCGCTGATCGTCATGCCGCTGCGGTCGGCGGCAACCAGCACCGGGACCGGCTCGGACGACAGGCCGCGCTTGCCCGCCTTGCCGCGCGAAACAGCGCCGGGAGTGCCGCAATGCGGGCAACGGCGATCCTCGCCAACGCCCGCCTCGATCGCAGCCAGCGAGGCCGACGCCTGCGAGCCTCCGGAAAGCACGGCCTCGGCCTCTCTGCGTTGTGCCGCGCCGAGCTGGTCAACCTGGGCGAGCCAGGCCTGAAACTGCTTGTGGTTCATCATCTCTTGCCACCTGCCTTAAGCAGAAACATATCATGAACGCATACGATTTGGAAACTGAGCCAAATACAATGGAGCTTATATACATAGGTAGCCAACTGCTACCATCTAAACCACTGATTCTATTGTATTTTCTGTATCTAACAATTCCCAATTACCCAACATTCTAACCCGGCAACAACCTTCAAACTGTCGCTACCGGGTTGCTGATCAGGATGGTTTGTTAGGCTACGACCATCCTAACTGGAATTATTGTTAAAATTTTCGATAAGGATTGCTTCAACAATTCCATCAATACGAGACCGTCTCTCTGCAAGTCTCTGCATCTCTGTTTGGAAAATATCCATGTCATCTTGGAAGTCACGGCGATCTATGTTGGCCTCAGTTTGAAGTGTGTCAATACGTGAATGAATCCCATTTCCGTAAAACCCTACAACACCTGTAAGGGCAAGTATTGATAAAGCAATTACCAATGTCTTATACCAATCCATAATCTACATACTCCCTGACAGGGATTTCTTATATGAAGCCATTGGCCTCAACTGTCAACACTGTTCTCCCTTCCTCACCTGTTTCACAGGTCTTGTCATTTGTCATAAATAACTTCAGTGGGTGCCTTTGATTTTGCGGGCTTTTTTCTCGTGTTCTGTCACAAATCACTTCAGTGAATTGTCACAAATGCGTTCAGTATCATGCATTTCGGTCATAAATCAGTTCAGTGTGTTGCAATTTCGGTCAGATATGACGTCAATGTGTTG
>JAPOTI010000085.1 GCA_026709265.1 Paracoccaceae bacterium
TCTGCGAATCGAAATGGCGAAGACCAACCTGCATGACCCGCCATATAGACCAACCCGATCACCAATACAAGTATGAACTGTTGCAAGGCGGCGAACGCGGCCTCAACCTACGCTGAGGGCACACCCGGGAGGAAACGCTGGGACTGACGAAGAATCATGACAAGATCCTACTCGTTGGTGATTTTCCTGCAACTTACACCGCCCCTCTGTTCATTCCTGACAAATCCATTCGACCCAAGTCAGGTCAAGCTTTGACCCGAGCAGATCACGCATCGCGTCGATACAAGGATGTTGCACGTCAGAGCGGAGAGGGGTCAGATATTTTCGGGGTTTATAAAGAAAAATTGACATACCGCATTATATTGTGGCGGGTTTTCGATCGAAACGCATCATGTTGTAGCCTGTTAACTATTCTTTGTAAGTCCCATATTTTCCAGCTTTATTTTTTTGACAATCGGGGGCGCCAAAGCTAAATGCTCCGACTCCACCTAAGGGGGGTGTAGTAGAGTGATGAGTGCAAAGGGGTTTGCACGTCGCTGTTGGCTTGGCCTCGGCGGCGTGGTTTACGCGCTTCTGTCGGGTGCGTTGATTCTGACAACAACACAAGTTGAAGCGCAGACTTACAGTTACGATGAAGTGGTCATCGAGGGCAATCTCCGAATCGGTGATGAGAGCATTTTGAGATTTGCCGATTTACCGCCTTCGGGTCAGGTCTCTGCTGATGATCTCGGTGCGGCCTATCGCCGCATGGCCGATGCCGTGCTTTTTGAGGAAATCGAGATCCGTCCCGAGGGTCGCCGACTCATCATCGAAGTAGCTGAGTATCCGATTATCAATGAAATTTCGATCGAAGGGAATCGGCGCATTGAGGATGAACCGCTCCTCGAACTGGTCCAATCCACCCCGCGGCGCATCTATCTGCCGTCACAGGCCGAACAGGATGCGAACGCGATTGCCCAGCAATACAGGTTTCAGGGTCGACTCGCCGCTGAGGTGACACCGAAGATCATTCGTCGGTCGGACAACCGGGTGGATCTGGTCTTCGAGGTTGTGGAAGGCCGGGTCATTGAGACCGAGAGAATCAGCTTTATTGGCAACAGAGCTTATGCAGACAGTGTCTTGCGTGACGAGTTGGCCTCTCGTCAGGCCGGTATTTTGCGGACCTTTGTCAAGACCGATACCTATATTGAGGAACGTATTGCGCAGGATCGCCAGAATCTCACGGATTTTTATCGCAATCGTGGTTATGTCGATTTTGAGATCGTGTCGGTGTCGGCGGAACTGACGGCGGAACGCGATGCGTTCTTCGTGGTGTTTACCATCAAGGAGGGGCCGCGTTACAGATTTGGTGAGATCACTGCCAGCAGTGAAATCGGAAATATCGACGCCGATGAGATGCTCGCGGAATTCCAGGGACAGTCGGGCGGGGTGTTTTCGCCTGATGTGATCCGGGATACGCTCAGTCGCATGGAGTTCCTGGCGGTAAGCCAGGGCGAACGGTTTGTTTTTGTTGAGCCTGAACAGCGCCGCAATGTTGAACGGCAGACCGTGGACTTGAATTTCCGGATCTATCGCGCCGAACGGAACTTTGTGGAGCGGATCGATATCACCGGTAACACCACGACGCTCGATTACGTGATCCGCCGCGAGTTTCGTATCGTGGAGGGTGATCCTTACAACCAGCGCGAGATTGATGAAGCGGTGGACCGCATCCGCGCGCTTGGTTTTTTCTCAAGTGTTGATGTCACAACGGTCAGGGGATCTTCGCCCAATCAGGCGGTGGTGCGCGTTGAGGTGGAGGAGCGCCCGACGGGGTCGCTGAGTTTTGGTGCGGCCTGGTCAGAAGATGGCGGTATTACCGGGACAGTTGCACTCTCTGAGCGCAACCTGTTGGGGCGGGGGCAGTATCTCGGTCTCAGTATCGAGACCGGGGATAATGCGAGCTACGCTGTCACCTTCATTGAACCGCGTTTCCTGGATCGTGAAGTGGCCCTCAGACTGTCGACGTCACTGAACACAACCCGTGGTTTCGGCCAGCGTTTCAATACTGAACAGTGGAGAGTGGACGGTGATCTCACCTATCCGATTTCAGACACCACCAATCTCACCGTCGGTGGGGGTTTTTCAACATATCGGATGGAGTCATATTTTGGCAACTATACGCAGGCTTACTTTGCGAGCAACTATACAAAGCATATCTACGAAACCGGCGACCCGATAGTTTCATCCTTTCTTGTCGGAGAAGACTTTAAACGTGGCAAAGGCGACAGGGTCTTTGTCAATTACGGGTTAGATTATAACAGCCTCCGCACCGGCTATGATCGCGACACCGGTTTTTCTGTCCAGTTTGGCCAGGAACTTAGTCAGGGCACAAGCGATGACTCGACGATCCTGAAGAGTTCTGCATCAATTTTGAGTCAGACATCACTCATGGGAGGTAAGCTCAGACTCACTGGCGAATTAGAAGGTGGTGTTGTGACAGGGGTCAGCGGTGACACCAGGCTACGGGATCGCTTCCGGATGCATTCTGGCATGATGCGGGGGTTTGCATCGAACGGGATCGGGCCACGAGATTTCTTTGTTGGTGTGCGCGATTATGTGACAAGTACAGGACTACCCGTTGATTTAAGTGAAAAATGTGTCAATAGAACAGGTAACACTAATAAAAGGTCTAGGTCTGAGTGTCCTGATTCAGATGATGATACTTCAGATGATGATAAATCCAACATAATAAAACTCGACCCTAGTGAAGTTGAACCTCGCTATGAGCACCTTTACACTGATCCTTTGGGTGGCAACTATTTTGCGGCAATGCGATTGGAGAGTCGTTTTCCGCTTGGTCTTCCTGAGGAAGTCGGTGTGAATGGAGGTTTGTTCTTTGACATGGGCTCGGTATGGGGGTTGGACGATAAGCGCTGTGCTAGTTATGGAATTGGACTCCAGGATAACAACACCAGTTACTATCTTACTAACGAGGACCATTTTACAAATAATACCGAGATCGGCAACTACACTGACCAACAGATTAGCAATGGAGAACTGGAAAAGGCTGAAGCGGCTTGCGTGGTGGATGATGGGTTCAAGTTGCGGTCGACGGTTGGGGTGTCGTTGTTCTGGGAGACCATCTTTGGTCCCCTGCGGATGAATTTCTCGCATCCGATCCAATCGGAGTCGTATGACAGAAAACAGAGTTTTGATATTGGGATCGCATCCACATTCTGACCATGCGAAACTGGTGTATTGTCTGTGTTCTGGCGGTGTTGTGGGGTCATGCGGCGATAGCGCAGACGACCCGACATTATGAACTCCAGAGCAACAATGCCGAACGAATCGCCATTCTCGACTTCAACGCTGCCTATAATGGTTCGGAATTTGGACGCCGGATCCAGTCCGAATATACTTTGGCCAACCAGCAACTGGTGCGCCAGAACCGCTATTTCGACTGTCTGCTGGAAAAAGAAGAACGACTGATCGCTGACGCAAAACCGTCACTTGATGATCAGTCATTCGCGCGGCGTCGCGACGCCTTCACCGACAAGGCAGATCAACGCCGCCGCATCCAGGACACGAAAGTGGCCCTGGTCGGAGAGTGGGCTGAAAGTGAAGTGGCACGATTCCGGGAATCCATTGCCCATGTCAGCGGCGAGGTGGCCAGAGACCGCGATCTGGACGCGATCATCCTTGATAATGAAGTCGTTTGGTATGATAGACGGTTTGAACTTTCCTGGCTGTTCGTGCAGTTGTTGAATCGGGACTTTGGCGATGGAACGGGTGATGGTTATATTTCGGCTGCGGATTATTCGCGCCTCGCTGCCGACATTGCCGATGAGGCCGATCCGGACTGCGCGGCGGAACTGAACCCCTCATGAGTATTGATACACCCGATCCCGGCGTTGAAATTGATCACCTGACGATCCTGCGGATGATTCCGCACCGCTATCCCTTCCTGCTGATTGACAAACTGGTCGATGTCCGGTCGGGAGAGCGGGCGACAGGTATCAAGAATGTGACCGCGAACGAGCCCTATTTCATGGGCCATTTCCCGGGCAACCCGGTGATGCCGGGTGTCGCGGTGGTCGAGGCGATGGCCCAGACCGCGGCGGTGCTGGTGAATTTTACGCTCGATATGGTTGACCGGGACATCGGAATTTACCTGATGGCCGTGGATAATGCGAAATTTCGCCAGATGGTGATCCCGGGCGACCGGCTGGAACTGCATATGTCGGTCATGCGCAGCCGCGGAAAAGTGTGGAAGTTCGCCGGGGAAGGCCGGGTTGGCGACAGGGTGGCTGCCGAGGCCATCATTACGGCCTTCTGGGAAGACAATGGCGCGGGCAAGTCAAGTTAGATGGCCATCGCAGAATCAGCATCGGTGCATTCCACAGCGATTATCGAGCCGGGGGCACGTATTGGTGACCATTGTCAGATCGGCCCCTACTGCATGGTGGGTGCCAACGTCACACTGCGCCCCGGGGTTCATGTCAAGTCGCATGCGGTGGTGACCGGTCAGACGGAAATCGGTGAAGACACCGTGATCTTTCCGTTCGCCTGCGTCGGTGAAATCCCCCAGGATCTCAAATATCGTGGGGAAAACACGGAATTGCGGATCGGGAAACGCAACCGGATTCGCGAAGGTGCAACCTTGAATCTGGGAACCGAAGGGGGTGGGGGCCTCACGCAGGTCGGTGACGATTGCCTCTTCATGACGGGTGCGCATGTGGGTCATGATTGCAAGGTCGGTGATCGCGTTGTCTTGGCAAACCAGGCGGCATTAGGGGGGCATTGCGTGATCGGTGATGATGTAATTATCGGTGGCCTCGCAGGTGTGCATCAATATGTCCGCATTGGGACCGGTGCGATCATCGGGGCTGTCTGTATTGTCCGGCGGGACGTCATTCCCTACGGGCTGGTTCAGGGGAAAGGGGCGACATTGGACGGGCTGAATCTGATTGGTCTGCGCCGCCGTGATGAGGACAAACAGTCGATTGCTGATCTGCAGAAAGCCTATCGCCAGCTTGTCGATTCACCAGACCCATTTCTGCAAAGCGTGGCGTCTCTGGGGCAGGGCGGCCCCCGTTCCGCGCTCGTGGATGATGTGATTCAGTTCGTCAATACGGGTTCTGGAAGGTCGTATCTGACGCCGGAGTCATAGATATGACGGGGGATCAAACGGGCCAAATCGTCGTTGTTGCGGGCTCTGGACGCTACCCTGATTTGTTGATTGGCGAGTTGATTGACCGGGAATATGATGTGAAAATCCTGGCACTGCCGGGGTTTGATCCCGACCAGAAGTTTCAATATCTGATAGTCGATTCGCCATCCTTGGAGACGTTTACCCAAAGCCTCGAGCGTCTGCATCATGACGGATATTACCATATCGCCTTTGCGGGTGCGGTCCGCCGTCCACGCCAGTCGTCGGATGCAGTGGCAGATCAGTCAGGATTGCCGGACCTCAGACAGGGTGATGATGCCATCCTTAAACAAATTGTCCAAATCACGGAAAATGCAGGATTTGAAGTGATCGGGGGTCACCAACTCGTGCCTGAACTGGTGGCGACACCCGGAATCCTCGGTCAGCAATCCCCAAGCGCAGAAGATCGGCAGGACGTTGCCCGTGCGGCTGAGATCGTCAGGGTGATCGGGGCCTTGGATGTGGGTCAGGCTGCTGTCGTGGTCAATCGCCAGTGCGTTGCGGTTGAGACTGCAGCGGGGACCAATGCCATGCTTGATTTTGCGGCAAAGACCATCGATAGAGTGAATCCAATATCCGATCATGCCCGCGGGATCCTGTACAAGGCCCCCAAACCTGGTCAGGAATTGCGTATCGATATGCCGACGATCGGTACTGACACCGTACGGCACGCCGCCGCTTCCGGATTGTCGGGAATTGCCATCGAAGCCCACACGGTACTGATTTTGGATCGCAGTGACGTGATAGCCGCCGCAGATGCACACGAGATGTTTGTCTGGGCACGAAATCCAGGGGAAGAATGAATCATCATTACTTCCTGATTGCTGGCGAGGAGTCCGGTGATCAACTCGGTGCCGGTCTGATCCATCAGATTCGGGAGATCGACAAGGCTGCGCAATTTTCTGGTGTGGGCGGCGGGAAAATGATTGCCGCGGGTCTCAATCTTCTGTTCCATCAGAGTGAGTTGGCGGTGATGGGTATCACCGAGATTCTCCCGCGCTTGCCGCAACTTCTTTCGCGCATCAGGCACGTTGCGGATGAAGCCGCATCAGCGAGGGTCAGCGCCATGATCACAATTGATAGCCCGGACTTTTCGTTCCGGGTGGCGCGGCAATTGCGCCGTCGGCTACCGACAATTCCGATTGTCCAATATGTTTGCCCATCTGTCTGGGCATGGCGGCGCCAACGCGTTGAGAAGATGCGTGAACTGTTTGATCTTGTTCTGACATTGCTGCCATTTGAGCCTGACCTGCTCCGCAAAGCCGGCATCGCAGCCGATTTTGTCGGTCACCCAACAGCTGAGATCAAACCTCCCGGTGTGGCCGCGATTCAAAGGGTTCGAGATGAGCTCGGACTCCATGAGAATGGGCGCATCTTGTTGGTCCTTCCAGGCTCAAGACAAACGGAGGTCATGAGACTGTCCCCGATCTTTGGGCAGGTGGCACAGGACTTCACACGTTGCAATTCACAATTTCAGATTGTCGTCCCAGTCGGGGCTCTTGTTCAGGATCAGGTGAGAGCAGAGACCGCAAAGTGGCAATGCGAAATTCGTCATTTCTGTACAGACCAATATCAACCCGATGACGCTGCGCTGCTCAAGACAGCATTATTCTCCGTTGCCGATCTGGCGCTCGCCGCTTCCGGTACAGTGACTCTGGAATTGGCAGCGTCAAGTACACCGAGCGTGACTGCCTATGATGTTCATATCCTCTCACGATTGATTATCTCCAAATTGCTCAAGGTGAAGACAGTAGCCTTGACCAACATTATTCTTGATGAACGGGTTATCCCGGAACTGCTCGGCGCAAGTTGCACGCCGCAACGAATTGGCCAGGAACTTGAAGCATTGTGGGCCAACCCCGCCCTGCAAGAGCGGCAGATTGCGGCCGGGGCCGATGTCATGCGGCGGCTGCGCTCCCCCGCGCGCTCATCTTCTGTTGCAGCGGCTGAGGCTGTCATCAAATTGGTTGCAACGCGGGCAGAGATGCAAGACAACAGGTCATATCCACTCCGGACCGGAGTGGATCATTGATGATCTCGGTGTATTGGATGGTTTGGACGTCAATAGACGCCGTTATGGATTGACATTGCTCGAATTGACGGTGACATTTTGTCGGGAACGAATGAAAGCGATGGATGCGGTGATCAAGAGCAGACTGATCATATCACCACCCACCAACACTGAATGATCACAATGTTGATCGCAAAGGCCGTCATCATGGGTTTTCTGGTGACCCGGCCTGCCAACTGAACGATGAGGTTCGATAAGACCCTGATGATGTCGTGGAAACAAACCTGTTCTGAGCTTTCGTACCCTTGCAACCGACACGACTGCTGATCCTACGCGGAGGAGTCGGTGTACGTTGGAGAGTGCGTCAAACTGTGGAGCTGATCGGTGGCCATTCTGGTTTCAGGGCGTGTTGTCAGACAGGGGTTCCACTGTTCAAACTTTTTTCGAAATGTGCTCTTGCGGATATGGATTTGAAAGTCTGAGGCGGGAGCCCGGTTTTGACCAGCACATCTGACGGTGTTTGCTGAAACACTTGCCATCGACAGTGTTGACTGTGCTTTCGGCAAAGCCAGTGGGGACACGCTTTCCATTGCGCCGTCCCACGGTATCATTCGGGATCATATTCCTATTGTTTGCGATGGGCGTTTTGAATTCAGGGGTGGTTGTGCGCAGGGCCTTGATGCTGGCGTAGCCCGTCTCGATGTCATCCAGATCCGTGATGATTGCTTGACCATCATGCCTGTGCCGTGCCAAATGAAGTTGTTGAACTGGTTGTCACCCAGTTTCGGGCATAACCCCAAGTGCCCTTTGAAGAATGCGTATGACACCCTGGAGGGTATGTTTTGGGAGGTCCATGATCGTTGGGAGATGGTATGGATGTCATGTATAATCAGCTCCCTACGAGCACGGGATTCAGGTGTGGCGTGTCAATCTGGGTGAAAGGTGCACGGCAATTGGTCTACCCTGAGCTTCGGGGACTGTCCGAAAGCCACGCGGGCCTGGTCTGTCTTCTTCCGTCTGCGTCAGAATTCAGGAATGCCGCAAATTGTGGAGGAAGGCTGAACCGAATGGCAAGACAGCGCCGTTCGCGATCGACCTCCCGCCGCAGCTTTGGCAGACGCGTGGCAGGATTCATCACAGGAAACATCCTATGACCCGTCAATATTTGCCCATCGGCATCCAGGACTTCGCGACGATCCGAAGCGAGGGGTTCTACTACGTCGACAAGACCCCGCTCATCCGGCAGCTGGTGTTCGCGGGGCGCCATTACTTCCTCTCCCGGCCCCGGCGGTTCGGCAAGAGTCTGCTGGTGGACACGCTCAAGGCGCTGTTCACGGGGCAGGAGGACCTGTTCCGGGGGTTAGACATTCATGGTCACTGGGACTGGTCAGTCACCCACCCCGTGCTGCGACTGAGCTTTGACAGGAAGTATGACGGGCCCGAGGATATCGAACGTAACCTCGCCAATCAACTCGGCCTGATCGAACATGCGGCCGGATTGGATCCTCCCAACCCCGCGGAAGCCCCTCCCGAACGTTTGCGAACTCTCCTCTACCACCTTCATGGGAGGTCAGGACAGCGGGTCGTGGTCCTCGTCGATGAGTATGACAAGCCGATCCTGGACGGGTTGCCTGACCTGGATCGGGCCCGCGCCAACCGGGAGGCGCTGCGCAGTGTCTACGGCATCATCAAGGACAGCGCGGAGTATGTCCGCTTCGTTTTCGTCACCGGGGTCAGCATGTTCTCCAAGGTCAGCCTGTTCTCGGACATGAACAATCTCAAGGATATCAGCCTGGATCCCCGCTTTGCCACGATCTGCGGCTATACCGATGCCGATATCGACACCGTGTTCGCCCCGGAACTCGACGGGCTGGACCGGGATGAGATCCGTCGCTGGTACAATGGTTACAACTGGTTGGGCACGGCGCGGCTCTATAATCCCTTTGATGTCCTCTTGCTGTTCAATGATCGGGAGTTCAAACCCTATTGGTTCCGGACCGGTTCCCCGCGCTTCCTGTTCGAGATCCTCAAGGCCAAATCGGTCAGTCCGCGAGACCTGGAGGGGCGTTTGACCGACGACGAGTCGTTGATGTCAACATTCGAAATCGATGACATTGACGTGAAAGCTTTATTATTCCAGACGGGTTATCTGACCATCACAGATGAGCAGAGCGATGGGTTCGACACGCTCTATCAGCTCGACTATCCCAACCAGGAGGTGCGCGTCAGTCTGAACCGGGGATTGCTGCAGTCTCTGGGCAAGACGGTCGCAGAAGCCAGGGGTCAGGGCCGCGATCTCTGTGCCCGTCTCGAGGCCAACGACTTTGAAGGCTTTGCCGAGACGCTCAAGGCATATCTCGCCAGTCTTCCCTACCAGTGGCACGCCACGGGGGATCTGGCGCGCTATGAGGCCTGGTCTGCCAGCCTGCTGCAGATGTGTTTCCGCGCCATCGGGGTGGATGTCCGCGCCGAGGAGCCGTCCAGCCATGGGCAGGCGGACATGGTGGTGCACACGGGCGGGCAGGTGTTCGTGCTGGAATTCAAGATGGCGGAGACAGACGCGGACGTTGAGACGAAGATGGAAGAGGCCTTCACCCAGATGCGGGATCGAGGCTATGCGAACCGGTACCGGGATCGTCAGGAGCCCATCCATCGGATCGCGGTGGTCTGCGGGCGCGAGGCCCGCAACCTGCTGGAGGTGCGGGCTGAGCCGGCTGTGATGACGTGAAGTGTGGGCTTCACCCCTTTATTCTGAATTCCAATCTTTTCGGAAGACGTCCCGCATGTCAAACCCATTGATCTTGCTCAGAAGCCTGTGTTTCCATAAACGTTCTGGCAACCGTTTTAAGGAACGGTCTCTCAGGTTTACCAAATGACAAGTGGGTGAGGTGTTCGAAATGAAATTTTCATCCGCCACAAACATAACGGAAACCGTGACCAATATGGTGCAAATTTCAACGCAAGCCCGTGCAGGGGCGACGGAGCTCGGCGGCGGTCAAAAAATTGACCAGGCCGTGGTGCGGGCGGAAGACCTGTTGGATTCCGTCTTCGGTGACCGTGTCACCGAAGATGAGAGGCGGGCGTTTGTCTCCCTGTGTGTCATCGAATCGGCGTTCTCCTGGGTAAAAGGTTATAAGACGGGTTGCCGCGGTGGCTCGGAGGAGGATCTGAAAAGAGCCTTCGACGTGATGGAAGAAATTGACAAATATTACAAGCGACGAGACGACAGGCGGCAGGCGGAGATATCCGAAGACTTAACGGAGACGGATCGGCCAGCGATCATCGGTGCCAGCCGTCTCATAAGCCCACTGCGGAGATTTGTTCTGCGAATCCGGGCGCATCTCTCAGGCGAGTCCCACAAAGTGTAGGACGATGGCGCTATGTGCAGGGAACCGCCGATGATCAAGGACCATCAGCCCCTGTAGCAGCCGCAATCCATACTGCCCGTGTTGACGGAGATGATCGATGATTGCCTGACGAATGCGAAGGAGATGCTTGACGCCGCGCAGACGGGCGTCAACAAGCCGTATATCTCTGACGATTACTCAATTTTGTCCAAGGGATCTATCATCTCCTGAAACAGGATTTCAGCCCGGGCCAGAATATCCTCATGATTCTCGTACTCAGATTTTCGCAATCAAGGGTCGTTCAGGCCTTTCCGTTGAACACACGATCTTCATTGAAAGTCCGCGCTGGCAGAGGTCGATGTCACCAACAATCAGGGGTTTTTGGATTCGTCGTAGTTTCGCCCGGTCTCGCCAATATACATTTGCCGCGGACGACCGATCTTGAGTGCCGGGTCCGCAATCATTTCCTTCCATTGTGAAATCCAGCCGACAGTGCGTGACAGAGCAAAAATTGGCGTGAACATCGCAGTCGGAAAACCGATCGCACTCAGGATTATACCAGAATAGAAATCGACATTCGGATAGAGACGACGCTCACGGAAATATTCGTCGTCAACTGCGATCCGTTCAAGCTCTCGTGCAACTTTGAGGATGGGATTGTCGGCATCACCCAGTTCACTCAGGATTTCATCGGCCGATTCCTTCAGGATTTTGGCACGCGGATCAAAATTCTTGTAAACCCGATGCCCAAATCCCATCAGCCGAAAATCGTCTGATGGATCCTTTGCGCGTTTGATAAATTCCGGAATCCTGTCAGGTGATTGAATTTCATGCAGCATTTTCAGGCATGCTTCGTTCGCGCCGCCATGCGCGGGGCCCCATAAACAAGCGATACCAGCAGCAATGCAGGCGAACGGATTGGCACCTGATGACCCGGCCAACCGAACAGTCGATGTTGATGCATTCTGTTCATGATCGGCATGAAGGATGAAGATCCGATCCAGGGCGCGGCTGATCGCCGGCTGCACCTTGTAACTTTCACAGGGCACTTTAAAACACATCCGCATGAAATTTGCGGCGTATGACAGGCGATTTTTTGGAAATACGAAAGGCTGGCCAATCGAATACTTAAAGGCCATTGCCACAATCGTGGGCAATTTGGCAATCATACGTATCGATGCAATTTCCCTTTGCATAGGATCACGAATATCGGTCGAGTCATGATAGAAGGCTGACATCGCGCCCATGACACCAGTGATAATGGCCATGGGATGCGCATCACGGCGAAAACCGCGAAAGAAATTTGTCATTTGATCATGCACCATCGTATGAATCGTGACGCTTTGCTCAAATTCTTCTAGCTCCTCCGCAGACGGGAGATTACCATAAAGCAGGAGGTAGCAGACCTCGATAAATGACGATTGTTTCGCCAATTGTTCAACGGGATAACCACGGTAAAGAAGATTGCCGGCCTCGCCGTCCACAAATGTAATGGTTGATTGGCAAGATGCCGTTGATGTGAATCCAGGATCATAAGCGAACAGGTTGGCTGAACTGTACAATTTTCGAATATCGATCGCATCCGGACCAGCGGAAGGGCTTAATACCGGCAGTTCGTATTTTTTGTTGCCAACGGTTAGCGTAGCATTACGTTTTGAATTCAAATCCTGATCTCCAATATTTTCCGTTGAAAGGCAGAAAAAGTTCACGCTCAGCGAGCATCAGCCGCAAACGGGAAGCGGCGTAGCCCCACGCACTGTTGTTCTCGTTAAAGGGATTTTCACGAAAAATACCTGACGAAGGTGCGTCAACGGGTAAAAAATCCTCGTACCATTTCTTGAAAACGAATGCAAATCATGATTGCATGGGTCTGGTCAGTCGGGTGGCTTCAGATGTCGAATTATGTTGGGCGGCTCACTCGCCTTGAGAGGAGCGCAATTTGACAAAGGAGGTGCCATCCTGACAACCAACAGCGACCCCTGCGGATTCGCGCGTGAACAGGCCATTTTCGACAACGCCAGGAATCATGTTCAGGGCAAGTTCAATTTTCGCTGGTTGGTCGATCACGCCACAATGACAATCAATAATGAAATTTCCGCTGTCGGTTATGACGGGCTTTTCAGCATATGTTCGGCGCATGAGTAAGATCTCCTCAATCCCATAACTGGCCAATTCATCCCGCAACCTGCGAACAGTTTGTTGCCAGGCAAACTGCACGATCTCCACCGGCAGGGGAAAAGCCCCAAGTTTATCCACAATCTTGGACTCATCGCAGATCGTGATCATTTGCTTTGAAGCCTGCGCGATGATCTTCTCCCAGAGGAGGCAGGCTCCACCCCCCTTGATCATATGAAAATTCTGGTCGATTTCGTCCGCGCCGTCCACTGTCAGGTCCAACTCGCCGATATCATTCGGATCCGTCAATGAAATCCCGACCTCCTGTGCCACCAGGCTGGTGGTGTGCGAAGTTGTCGTACAGGTCAATTTAAGGCCTGCCGCGACATGTTTTGCAAGCTCACGCACAAAAAAGTGAGAGGTCGTCCCAGACCCAAGCCCCAGTTTCATGTCATCACTGATGAATTCATCAATGACTTTGCGTCCCGCCAGTCTTTTGGCGTTTTCCTGTGAGGTTATTGCCGCCATTTTGACTGTATGGAAAACTCAGTTGGCACGGTCGACAGCATACAGTAGTTGCCGCGAATAATGGGCGGGTCAGTCAGAAGGTTGTTCAACTTGCGCGTCAATCACCCTGACTCCATCTCTTGATCGTATGACAAAGGACACGGCGGCTCTGATATCGAAAGCATATTGTCCACCGCGCCGGGCACCATAGGTCCTGCGGTAACCCGTTTTCACCAGTCTTTTGGAGACTCAAGGCAGTGAGGCGTTGGGATGGAGTTTTCCTGAGTTGAATCATACCGATAAGCGTATATCCAACCGTTCAGCAGTTCAATCAGCTTCCGCCACAAGAGGTGCAATTGGGCAATCAATCCACAGTTCAATGCCGGCCATCGCCATCGCCGCGCATTCAGTCGATTCCTATACCGCGCAAATTCAGAACGAGTTTATAGGTAAAATTCCTGATTATTACTCATTATTCATACAGAAAATCAAATAAACTATCCAATAATAGTAACTACTTGCCCCCGTTATCAGCTACCTTCGTAGAGGCAGTCAACGGCCTTTT
>JAPOTI010000006.1 GCA_026709265.1 Paracoccaceae bacterium
CCCGCGCCTGCGGGCGGCCCGGCATCAGGACGGAATCATGGGGGTGAGCAGTTACGCTGCTGGATATCTCACCGGATCATCAAATTTTACTATGGCGGCCAAAAGCCAGTCGATTTTAGCACGTTCAGATTGAAACATCCGGGTATTGTAATCGATCCATGCCGCCCTAACAGCCGCAGCAAAAGACTGAGCTTCACTGTTCCGGGCACCCTTCAGCCGATATTCCGGCATATCATCAGCTTGGATTGTCAGGGTCGTCCCCATCAGCCCTTTGCGGGTGGTGGGTGCTGATTTGAGTTGACCAAGATGAATAACATGCTCAGACTTTGCACACACCTTCAGTTCTTCATCTCTGAAAGAAACCCGACTGGCATGAGAGCCAAAAAGACTTACAATGAACCGGGCAATTGGTTTTGAACGAACCTGGAGCAATCCCTGCTTCTCCGCGCGTCTGCAACGTTCATCAGATGGTGTGCGGCACACGGGCACTGAACGGGCGCAAACCACAACTTTATTTCATCGGAAAGATCACGTTTTCCGATATGGATATATTGGCATTCCACTCCCAAACGGACCTTGGATTGTCAAGCGTGCACGTTGCAGCATCTCTTGGCAGGACTCGCCAATAGCATCCAACACCTCATGGCACTTCCCGATGGGATCGCCAATTTACGGGCGTATTGTGTGGCTTCGTGCTGATCGGATCGAAAAGGATTCACCGCGCCGCCGAACAGGCGCCGGTCATGATCCCTGTCAGCAGTCTGACTGTTGCGGGCCATCCTTGGCGATGAATGACGGCGTGATGCCCGGAGATCAGACCGGCATCTCCGAACCCGGTTCGTCCATACCGTGGAGTCCGGGTCTTGGTTCAGGTGCGGACAAATCAAACCGCGCCGGGGTCACCGGTTCGGCTTTGGTATGCCGCATCAGATTTACAACAATAATTCCAACATGTTCAAACGCGGTTCGCGCTGGTCATCTTCCCGCAGACGTTCCAACTCCCGGGTCAATATCTGCGTGATTTTGCTCATGGGTCAGTCTTCCGTCGCCGGGGACAGGCGGAAACAGCTCCATCCCTGCCAACCGAGGATCATCTGAACCTCGTCTGTCGGTGTTTCCAACCACTGCATTGTATGATCCTTCCCCAGCTCTATCATTCCCCTCGCCTGGGTAATCAGTTGCCCGTTTTGCGCCCTCGTCCTCCCGGCTCCGGCTCCATGCCATCGCAAACTCGATAATCGGTGGGATATTCTGAACCCCCATGCCTCCAGGGCTATACCCCAAAGAAACCGGATCGATGCCTTCCAAGCCTATCATCAGCCAAGATCATCAGCACGTCAGTGCGTACGCTCTGCGGCACTCTGATTATGCAAAATTATTCTCGAATCGGTGCTGGCACTATGAATATCCCGGATTGCCGTGATCGTGGCGCATTCAGTTTGACGGCAATGGTGATTCTTCTGTCCGAGTCAGGTTGATGGCTGGTTGCCAGTCTTCGGGAAACCCCATACGTCTGGCACATCCTGCCAGTCCAGAGAATATATCTCGATAATTTGCCGTGAGTTGCTCAATATTGCACAGTTGTTCCTCACTAAACCGAAAGTCCGCAGCAAATTCATCCTGTACTTTTTGCCAAGTTTGCGCATTGTGACCTGTCAATGAAACAGCATATTGCGCCATTGCGCCATGTTGCTCAGCCAGGCGCGTCACATAGGGCTCGAGTCGAGGGAGCCAATCGCTCTTGTTTTGATTGATATCAGGCTCGCAAGGCACCAGATTCCAGAAACGATCATGCGAGACAAATGAGCGTGGTATGAAATGGTCGAGGTCAAAGGAATCAGCGTCAATTGGCCGATCCGTATAAATTGACAATATCGGCTGTTGTTTGATCAATGTCGCCCATAACTTCCTCTGATCAGTCAGTGCAGTGCGCGCGCTGTCTGGTGTGATTTTTTCGACGAGCCCGGGTACGGAGGGATTGCGCCGTTCCAGGAATCGCAGCCATTGGGAATCGCTCCAGCCACAAATGATCGCAATATTCTCTTGAAGATAATCAAACCAAGCCGGATGAAACAGGATGTCCCCGTCCCCTATCCGGAACATGGGTCTTGCCGAGTTAAATCTATCATGACTCAACTGGCGGACCAGTTTATCGACTCTGCTATCAGGAAACCCACTTGTTTCATCGCGAAACCATGGGCGCAGAAAACGTTGTGGAACATACCGTAAGAGTTGGTGTTTAAGACAGGGATCAACCGCGTGCCACAAATGCGCCGTGATCCCCTGAGGGTTTCGCCGCAGCATCGTCACATCAACGGATTCTTCAATAAATTTGACTATTGGATCCTGTTTGCCGAAATGAAGTCGACAGTGAAAACCCGGCCACCAGGCTTCCTCCATCATGCCAACGGCAATTTCAGCAAAACCGATTTCTTGCCTTGCCTGCTGAATCCCAAGACGCAGTAACGTGCGAAAGAAGAGGTGTTTGTAACTGTTGGTAACGTCTTTGAATGTCATCACCAAGGGTGACGGATTGACCCCAGGAGAGGTTGGCAAAGAACCGGTTTCGAGAGGGTGAATCGTGCTGTTCCCAACCGAATTCTTTGTTTCCATCAGACTATTTGAGTCGGCATGATCATATATGATTTATCGAAATTCCTCAGATTCCTTCCAGAATCATGACATCCCGTTGCGAAGAGCGGCGCGAAAAATTGAGGGCCTTGGCGTAGCTTTCAGAGTGATAACAAGCCAATGCATCTTCCATTGACGGAAATTCTGCAACGACGTTTCGTGGTTTGACCGAACCTTCCAACAATTCATACCGCCCGCCGCGTGCAAGAAATTTACCACCATGCTCTTCAATCGCCTGTGTCGCGAGTTGTGCATATTTGCCATAAGTCTCGGAATCGGTCACCTCGACATGTGCAATCCAGTACGCTTTCATTTTAATTCCCTCCGATAAATTCTTCTGCTGCCGCAAGCGCCTGAGCACCGCCCGTGGCATCCGCCCCGCCGCCTTGCGCAAAATTAGCCCGGCCACCACCTCCCGACCCGGATAAGGCCGGGGTCATGACCTGAATAATGTCCACCGCTGATAATCGGTCGGTCAGATTGTCGGTCACGCCAACCGCAGCGGCAGCTTTACCATTGATTGCTGAAACCAACGCAACCACGCCACAATCGAGTTTTTCCTTGTGACTGTCGATCAGCAAACGTAAATCCCGCATCGATACGTCTGTGAGCTCCCGCCCGATAAACTGGATCCCATCAACACTCCTGACAGTTCCAGCATCCGAACCCGTGCCGCCAAGCGCAATCTGACGCCGCAATGCGCTGATTTCTGATACCAGGGACTTTCTTTCCTCCAGCAGGGATTGAATTCGTTTCGTCAATTCCGAACTCGGTGCATTCAGGGTCAGTGCAATTTCTGCGACACGCTGATCCTGACGGCGCAGGAATCGGTAGGCCGCTTCTCCGGTCAAGGCTTCAATTCTCCGAATTCCCGCAGCAACAGCAGACTCACCAGTCGTCACAAAGAGAAAAATCTCACCGGTCGACTGCACATGGGTACCACCGCAAAGCTCAATGGAATAAGCGGGTTCCCCATGATTTGGACCGGCTTCCTGCTCACGGCCCATCGACACCACTCGGACCTGATCACCGTATTTTTCCCCAAAGAGAGCAATGGCTCCAGCATTGATGGCATCATCCGGAGTCATGATCCGCGTGGTTACAGGAGAATTGTCACGAATCTGTTGATTGACCTGATTTTCAATCTGTGCCAGCGTTTCGAGATCGACGGTCGCGTTATGGGAGAAATCAAAGCGAAGACGATCCGCATCGTTCAACGAGCCCCGCTGTGCAACATGCTTCCCAAGTGATCTTCGTAAGGTTTCGTGCAACAAATGCGTCGCTGAGTGATTTCGACGGATTCGTTGCCGCCTGACGGGATCGATTGTCAACCGGGCCGAACCATTGACCAGCAAGTCCCCGTGTGTCACCATCGCTGTATGGACGCTGAGCCCGTATCGCCGCTGCGTGTCAACGATATCCGCCTGCCCGGTTTCTGAGATAAGCCGCCCGTTGTCGGCCACCTGACCGCCCGCTTCGGCATAAAAAGGTGTCTGATTGACAATCACAAAAACAGAATCACCCTCTACGGCTTTCTCAATTCTCTCAGACGCACGGACCAAAGCAAGAATTTGCCCTTCCGCCGCCTCCGTCTCATAGCCGAGAAACTCAGTTGCACCGAAGATATCCGCGAGTTCAATCCAGATTCGTTCCTCGGCTGCTTCGCCAATGCCACCGACCGCTTCACGGGCTCGCTGGCGCTGCCTATCCATGGCGGCCTCGAACGCACCCACATCGACAATCCGCCCGGTCTCGCGCATGACATCCTGTGTAAGATCCAGTGGAAATCCGTAGGTATCATAAAGCTTGAAGGCAACTTCACCGCTCAATTCTCCGCCCGCAGGCAGTAAATCGACTTCTTTTCCCAATAGTGACAAGCCACGGCCCAAAGTGCGGCGAAACCGTTCCTCTTCATCATGCATGACATATTCGATGGTTTCCTGAGCTTGTCGTAATTCAGGAAAAGCACTTCCCATCTGCTCGACGAGCGTGGGCACAACACGGTGTAAGACCGGTTCATCATCACCGAACAGGTAAGCATGGCGCATGGCACGACGCATGATTCTGCGCAAAACATAACCCCGGCCCTCTTTTGAAGGCATAACGCCTTCTGCGATGAGAAAGGCGCTGGAACGTAAATGGTCGGCGATCACGCGATGATGGACCGATTCAGCCCCATCGGGATCGCTGCCGGTTATGTCAGCTGTGGCTTCAATTAAAGACCGAAACAGGTCTGTCTGAAAATTATCATTCGTTCCCTGTAACAGTGCCGCGATTCTCTCCAGTCCCATTCCCGTATCAATGGAAGGATGCGGCAGACTGACCCTTTTACCATCATCAAACTGTTCATATTGCATAAAAACGAGATTCCAGATTTCAATAAATCGATCTCCGTCTTCGTCGGCACTACCCGGGGGACCTCCCGGAATAGCGTCTCCGTAATCGTAGAAAAGTTCTGAACAGGGTCCACAGGGTCCCACCGGTCCCATCGACCAAAAATTGTCAGCGGTACGGATTCTGATAATTCGATCTTCAGTGAAACCGGCAATTGACTTCCATAAGTCTGCCGCTTCCTCATCCTCGTGATAGACCGTTGCGAGCAATCGATCAGCGTCAATGTCAAACTCCTTCGTGATCAGTGTCCAGCAATATTTGATCGCCTGTTCTTTGAAATAATCGCCAAAGGAGAAATTCCCGAGCATTTCAAAGAAGGTGTGATGCCGAACGGTATATCCGACATTGTCAAGATCGTTATGCTTTCCTCCGGCGCGAACGCATTTCTGGCTCGTGACGGCACGTGAATAATCGCGCGTCTCAAGACCGGTAAAGATATTTTTGAACTGAACCATGCCGGAATTGGTAAACATGAGCGTCGGGTCGTTCCGAGGCACCAATGGTGAACTGCTCACCACTTGGTGTCCAGAATCCGAAAAATATTTCAGGAACGCGGTTCTGATGTCATTCAGGCCTGTCATACGGGGCCAGTCCTCCAGCCGGAATCAATCCAGGAAAATATCCTATAGTCTTTGAACCGTTCAATTCAATTCTCCCGGTGAATCCAGAGCAGACAGGTGGAGTCTTTCGCTCAGCAGGGATGTCTCAGTCGCCGCGACTCACGGTCACCGGTTGGGTCCCGCGTTATGTGTCTGGGTCGGCGTTGGGGGCGGTCGTTGCGGTCCGCTGGTGGGTCGTGGTGGGAAGGGTCTGTGCGGGGATTGGCGGCGCCGATCAGCCGGTTCCGGCCGCCGGGGTCTCCGGCGGGGAGGCGTCACCGTCATGGGCCGCGCGAATCCGCGCCTCAATCCCCTGCGCAATCTCCGGATGCTGCTCCAGAAAGTCGATGGCATTCTGCCGCCCCTGACCAATCCGCTCATCTCCATACGAAAACCACGACCCCGCCTTTTCCACAATTCCCGCCGCAACTCCCAAATCCACCAACTCCCCCGCCTTGCAAATCCCCGTACCATACACAATGTCAAACTCCGCCTGCCGAAACGGCGGCGCCAACTTGTTCTTGACAACCTTCACCCGCGTCCGATTGCCCACAACCACATCCCGCTGCTTGAGCGCCCCAATCCGCCGAATGTCCAAACGCACCGACGCATAAAACTTTAACGCATGACCCCCCGTCGTCGTCTCCGGAGACCCAAACATCACCCCGATCTTCATCCGAATCTGATTGATAAACACCACCATACACCGCGACCGACTGATCGAACCCGTCAACTTCCGCATCGCCTGACTCATCAAACGCGCCTGCGCCCCCACCGACGAATCCCCCATCTCCCCCTCCAACTCCGCCCGCGGCGTCAACGCCGCCACCGAATCCACCACCACCAAAGACACTGCGCCCGAACCCACCAACATATCCGTAATCTCCAACGCCTGCTCCCCTGCATCCGGCTGCGCAATCAACAAGTCATCCACTTCCACACCCAGATGCCGCGCATACACCGGATCCAACGCATGCTCCGCATCCACAAACGCACACACCCCACCCTCTCGCTGCTGCTCCGCCACCACATGCAACGCCAACGTCGTCTTGCCCGACGATTCCGGCCCATACAACTCCACAATCCGACCTGCCGGCAACCCCCCCACACCCAACGCCAAATCCAAACCCAACGACCCCGTCGATACCGCCGCTACAGGCTGAACCGCACCGCCCGACCCCAGACGCATCACCGCACCCTTGCCAAAACTGCGCTCTATCTGACCCAACGCCGCATCCAACGCCTTCACCTTATCCATCACACCACACCCCCAACCCAACGATAACCCGAACCCCACGACTCGATATAACCCAACGGACAATCCAAACAATGCGCCCCCGAAAACAACACACCCTCCGAAACAACCCAACCCAAAACCCAACGCCGCGAACGCTCTGCAAGAGTCGGGTCAAAGTCCAGCACAAATGAAATGCCAGGATCTGCCAGCTGAATATCCTGACAATGCAAAATATCCGCCGCATGTATGAATTGCTCCCCTGCCGAATCCAATCTGACCCCGGCATGGCCGGCCGTGTGACCGGGTAAATCGACAAAACTAACGTGCGGTGCAATATCATCTGTGGGACGCGATGTCCTCACGCGTTCGCCATAGGCGTCGAGGACAGAATCGGCGATCAACTTCCATTTCCTGACGTCATCGGTCGCAGTGACAAAATTATTCTCGTTCCGCCAAAATTCATACTCAGAATTGGTCACCACAAGCTCTGCATTGGGAAAAACCGGTGTTCCATCTTCTGTAATCATCCCACCAATATGATCAGGATGCAGATGTGTGACCACCAAAATTTGCACATCTTCCGGCTGAAGCCGTGCCTCACGCATTGCGCTTGGCAATTGCCCGGCATTGGCACCAAACAGGTCGCGCGCACCCGCATCAATGAGAATGCATTGATCTTTGGACCGCAGTAATACGGCATGAAAATTTGTTTCGATGACTTTTTTCCCAGCAGCAGCAAGCAGTTCAGTGAGGCGACTTTCTGCGACGTCTGGAAAGACACTAGAGTCCCATTCCGCCCCGCCATCTTTCATCACGACAACTTCGAATTCACCCACTTGTCGCGCAGCAATCTGTTTCATTCCTTGCTCCATCCATACCATTTGCTCTGTATCGCAGATCAGAGCAATCCTATGAAGTCCCAATCGACCATCCCTCTCCGAACCCTCGACACCCCATAACTGTATGTCACCCTGATGCAAAAACTGCTCTTTGGTGCAGAGTCAAGCACCGTTCACCGCAAACGAAAGCCTTGGGCCACAACATAGCGCTCTGAACTTCCCGCACGGCTTGCGGGAGGTTTGACATTATGGACTTTTTGAAAAGCTTGTTTCAACCTATTCTGTAAATCCGGGGATGCACCTCCTGACATGACTTTAGCGACCATGGATCCATTTGCGGCGAGTATTTCGCAGGCCAACGAAAAAGTCGCTTCTGCCAGAAGCAAGGTGCGGAGCTGATCGGTCTGTTTGTGACCGATCATCGGTGCGGCCATGTCAGACAAAATCACGTGCGGTGCCGTGCCCAGAATCGAATGAATTTGCTCCACAGCGTCTTCGTCCAAGAAATCCATCACATGCAAGTCCGCGCCTGCAATGGGTTCTGTGGTCTCGAGATCAATACCGATCACCCGCCCCCTGGAATTGGATTGTTGCTCTTCGAGTGCATTGACCCGTAATGAAGCGACCTGGCACCAACCGCCCGGTTTACAGCCCAGATCAAGAACGACCATTCCAGGCCGCAAGATGCGGTACTTGTCGTCAATTTCCATTAACTTGTAAGCGGCGCGGCTGCGCCAACCTTCGCGGCGGGCCCGCTTGACATAAGGATCATTAAGTTGTCGCTCGAGCCAGCGGGTGGACCCGACCGGTCTGTTTTTCGCCGACTTCACGCGAACTTTCAGATCACGCTCACCGCGCCCGGATGTCTGCCTGACGACCATGCGATTTTCTAGACCTTCAGTTCGCCAACGCAGATGATCGGGTCAATCTGCTGACAACCTGGTCTGTGCACGCAACCGCACTGACACCAATTGGCACGGCGAAGCAGCCGCATCGCAGAGAAATGTACGGGTTATCAAAACTGACTGTTTGCATCCTGCTGCCACTGGCAGATTTCAACCGGCCACTCCGCATCTTCATGATGGTGCAAGCGCGCTTCGCTCTTGCCGCACATAATCCAACAACATTGCAGTCGATCCGCTGCTCGGTGGCGAACCCGTATCGGTTCCGACAGATCCCAGCAACGACAGGGCAATTTCCTTTCCGAGTTCGACTCCCCACTGATCAAAACTGTTGATCCCCAGGATTGCGCCTTCAACGAAAACACTGTGTTCATTCATGGCAATGATCTGTCCCAGTACTGATGGTGACAATTGTGGGTAGACCAATGTGGTCGATGGGCGACTTCCGGGACATCCTCGATGCGACTCCTCGTCCCCACCCGGCTGCCGCCCGGTCATCAGGGCTTCTGATTGCGCCAGGCAATTGGCAATCAAAATCTCATGATGGTGTGACAGATCATCTTCGTGCCCACGGGCTGCCAGAAGAAATTCACACGGTATCACTTGGGTACCCTGGTGAAGCGCCTGATAAAAGGCATGCTGCCCATTGGTTCCCGGCTCACCCCAGATGATTGCAGCCGAACCATATGAAACAGCTGTTCCATCGCGTGTCACCGACTTTCCATTGGATTCCATGATCAGTTGCTGGAGATAGGCAGGCAACCGCCGCAGCCGACGATCATAAGGCAGGATTGCACGGGCGCGATGACGACAAACCTGATTATGCCAAATTCCCGTGAGAGCATGCAAAACCGGCAGATTCTGAGCTGCCGGCGCTGTGGCAAAATGGCCATCCATCTGATTCCCGCCGTTCAGAAATTCCTGAAACCGCCGCGGACCAATCGCAATCATCAAGGCCAGCCCGACGGGACCCCAAACGGAATAGCGCCCGCCAATATAATCGCCAAAACCAAAGACACGTTCGGGCGCAATTCCAAAATCCCTGCATTTCTCGACATCGGAGGAAACGGCTGCGAATTGTGATGTGAGTGACCCGCCCCCGGCCAGCAACCATTGGCGAACCGACTCGGCATTGGTCATGGTTTCCAGGGTTGTAAATGTCTTTGAGGCTACAATCACCAGCGTCGTTTTCGGATTGAGCCCGGCGAGAACCTCTTTGGCCTCTGCACCATCGATATTGGCAATGAAATGGGCAGGAGGACCATCGACACAGAATGACAAGGCACGACACGCCATTTCCGGGCCAAGGTGCGAACCACCAATTCCTATATTGACCACATTTTCAATGCACCCCCCGCTGCCGCGAATGATGCCATTTCTGATATCATTGGCAAAAGACCGCAGCGTGGCCAGGGTCTGGTGAATTTCCGGCATAATATCGACATGATCGACAAAACGCTGCTGCCCATCCTGCTCACGCAAAGCCGTGTGCAGAACCGCCCGATCTTCACTGCTATTGATTCGATACCCTTTCAGCATCAGATCACGCTGTCCCGCGACACCGCATTCTTCCACAAGCCTGAGCAAATGAGTCAGTATGACATCGTCGATATGGGTCTTGGAAAAATCGAACAGGAGATCGCAAGCGGTCACGGAAAATCGCTTTGCACGCTGCGGATCTGCAACAAAAAGCCCCGCCATTTCCGCCTTGCATATGCGCTCTCGCTCCGCCTCAAGTTCTTGCCAAGGGCTCATCGATTCACTCCGACCAATAGACGTGCGCCTGCGGGAGAAGCGGTGACACCGGGCTTTTCAACCCGTTGGCAGTCTCATCAGCAACCTGAAGGGCCACACGTTTATTTCTTCCTCTTATCAACAACATCACGCATTGTGATTGACGCAACGTCGCCAATGTCAATGTGACTCGGCTTTCACCGGTCACCGGCATGGATGCGGGAACGACGACCGGGGCGTCATCTGCCATTGCTGTCTTCAGCCCACCCATTCCAGGAAAGAGTGAGGCCGTATGTCTGTCGTTTCCCATACCGAGGACGCACAGATCGGCCGGAACATGTTGCGAGACCTGTTGTGACAGGCGCGGCGCCGCTTCTTCCGGACTCGAACCGGACATAAAGAGCGGTTGAAAACTGGCACCGTTGGCTGGATTATCACGCGTCAGAGCCCGCTTGATCATTGACAGATTGGAACGGTTGGACGTCTCGTTCACCCAGCGTTCATCAGAAGGAATGATGGTGACGGCGCTCCAGTCAAGATCAATCCTGCCCAGTGCCCCATAGATATCAGCCGGTGTTGTGCCACCGGCGGCGATCATCACGGCCCTGCCCCGTGATTCCAGTGCCTGTTCGAGGATGCCGGACATCTTGGCAACCGATTGACGTATCCATTCTTCAGAATTCACGCATTCGACGAGATTCATTCGTAGAAAGCCTCACTTAAAAATCGCTTTGGGACGAGTCGTGACTGGAAGTCTTATTCCTGAATCGATCGCCACTGACGTCCAAATTCCATCAACGCGCCGGCAGCAGCCGGTCCATCGCTGCCCGCTGGATAGATTTCGGGCCGCCGACCTTCGCTTTCCCAGGCAGAAAGAATGCGATCAGTCCATTCCCATGCCGCCTCAACTTCATCATTGCGCATAAACAATGTCTGGTTGCCACGAATGACATCCATGATCAGTCGTTCATACGCATTTTTCAGTGCACCGATCTCGGGAGTCAGCGAGTCCGCAAAACTCATGTCAAGTGGAACTTCGGCCAAACGCATGCCCCCGAGTCCCGGTTCCTTGATGGTCACCTGCATCGTGATTCCCTCGTTGGGCTGCAAACGAATAGTCAAAACATTGTTGCGTCGCCTCTCATGCTGCCCAAAAATCGAGTGTGGCGGACTCTTGAAAACTACGGAGATCTCCGACATCCGTGCGCGAAGGCGTTTTCCGGTGCGGATGTAAAATGGTGTCCTGGCCCAACGCCAGTTGCCGACTCGGCAGCGTAGAGCCACAAAGGTCTCGGTCGTGCTGCGGTCAAGGCGAGAGTCCGTGAGATAACCTGCTTCACCACTGCCCTCTCCATATTGTCCACAGATAAAATCGTCTGCGGTCACATCCTGCAGGGCACGAATAACTTTAACTTTCTCATCACGCACAGCATTGGGCTCAAAGGTTGCAGGAGGCTCCATGGCAACCAGACACAACAGCTGCATGATATGGTTCTGCACCATGTCTCGCATCGCCCCGACATTGTCATAATATCCCTGGCGCCCCTTGATTCCAATGGATTCCGAAACGGTTATCTGCACATGGTCGACATGTTGCGAATTCCACAAGGGTTCAAACAGAATATTGGCAAAACGCAAGGCCATCAGATTTTGAACTGTCTCCTTGCCGAGATAATGATCGATGCGATAAATCTGAGACTCGTTGAATGTCTGTTTGAGAATATGGTTGAGCCGTTGCGCTGATTCCAAATCCTGCCCAAAAGGTTTTTCGATCACGATACGTGAATCTTCATGCACAAGATCGGCGGCACTGATGGCGATGACGATCGGCTCAAAGATGACCGGGCTGACTGAGAGGTAAAAGGCCCGTATGACATCCGGTCGCAGCCACGTGGCGAGTTGCTCCCATCCCGCACCACCTGAAGCATCACATGGGCTAAAGCAGAGACGTTGAAGAAATGCCTCCAGGCACACCTCATCCGTAACTGATTTGTCATGTGTTTCAAGAATGGCCGTTTGTGCCAATTTGCGAAAGTCGGAATCGCTGAGTTGCGAACGTGAGACACCAATCAGGCGAAAATCAGGCGGAACCTGGCCAATACGAAACCCGCTAAAGAGCGATGGAATGATTTCACGCCGTGCCAAGTCACCAGTGGCGCCAAACAGCACCAGATCGAATGTTTCTACGGGAATAATCTTTGGCAATCTCGCCCTCGTCTCACCTGCTGTTTTGCAACTCCCCTAACAGATTGGATGCGTGTTGAGAACTGCTGGCCAACTGCTGTCATCGTCTCAGCAGTCGGCATATTTGCCGCATACGACATCAGGCGTGTCTACGGATTCATCGAGTCATTGAGAAGCGCGAGCAGAGTTTCGGAATCAACCTCATCGCTGAGAAATGCATGACCAATTCCCCTCGCCAGGACAAATCTGAGTCGACCGCCAACCACCTTCTTGTCCTGATGCATGAGTTCAACGAGCCGTGGAGCCGTCATCATCGCATTGTCAATTTCATGAATGTTCGTCTTCATACCCAGATTTCGTAACAATGATCCGGTCCTGATGACATCACTGCGTGGGCATAGGCCCAGACGACAGGAGAGTTCCAATGCGAGGCAACATCCAATCGCGACAGCTTCACCGTGCAAGAGATTACCCCC
>JAPOTI010000064.1 GCA_026709265.1 Paracoccaceae bacterium
GACACAAAGACACGCCCAGCGCTCAAAACGCAAGGCAATTGTCAACGGGCCTTAGATGCCATGCGCCGCATATAAGGATGCGCTATCCGCCTCGACCATCGTTCTGAAAGAGTTCTGCAGACTCATGAATGGTGGCAAACTGGCCCGCCGGGCGAAAGCGATAGAGATAGGATTCCAGAACTGATTCCATGGTAGTCGGAGATATATTCAGATCACTGAAAGACTTGGTGCCGTCGCTCACAATATTGTCGCGGGCCAGCTGTTTGATCTGATCTCGTGTCAATAGCCTGTTCGTGAACAATCCCCCGCTTGCAAACTGCAAAATATCAAATGCGCCTGCCTTCAACCTTGCCAGAGGCAATGGAATATCAAGGACTAACCTGCGTCGACGAATGACTGAAAGCATACGAATCATCAAATCATGAAAGGACAAAATTTCGGGGCCTCCCAATTCATAAATTCCTGAAAAGTCATCATTTTCAACAGCATATAATGCGGCCAATGACACATCGCCGACAAAGACCGGCTGAAATCGTGATTTTCCGGAAACGACAGGAACAATGGGTGACAGGCGAGCCAGAGTCGAAAATCTGTTGAAGAACTGATCCTCGGGCCCGAAGATGATTGAAGGGCGCAGAATGACGGAACGAGGAAACATCTCTGCAAGTGCCAATTCTCCTTCGCCCTTGGTTCTTGCATAATTGCTTTCGCTCGCCGCATCAGCACCGATACTCGAAATATGCACCAGTCTTGATACTCCTTCGCTTGATGCAATTTGTGCAATTCTGCGGACTGCATCGCAGTGGAGTGAATCAAAGGACTGAGCCTGACTCTCCACAAGGATGCCAACGCAATTGATCACCGCGTTTGCACCATTCATCGATTCGGCAACCGAGGAGTCGTGGCGGATATTGGCAAATACTGGCTCGACTTGCCCGGGTACGCCATACGGCCTGACAAAAATAGCTTCGTTCGGACGTCTGACAGCGACGCGAACGCGCCAGCCTGCTTTCGCCAGTCTCTGCACAATGTAACGACCGACAAATCCTGATCCGCCGAATACTGTCGCGATAGATGCCATTGAGCACTCCCTTCGGAACGAAGCCATATACTCCATTGCGCACAAAGCCACATAAAACTTGCTATAGGAATGATTTCATATGAGGCAAGTGCTACATACAGCAGGTACCAAATGCACTTCCAACGGGAAGCTTACCCCTTGACCTCTGCCGCTCCCTGGCCAGCAACAACATCATCGAATCGATGAACAGTGTGATCCGCCAGACGGGGAGGAATTGTGAAACGATGTTCGCGTACCAGGCATGGGTCGAAAACGGAATGGACAACAAAACTGACACGGCCTTGTGCACGAGCCAGGACAGTGGCAACAGATGTCTGTTGCTTTGGTGGTTGGTCTCGCAAAAGTCAGCCGATGCCTCACCTGACATTTCATCGGCATTCAACCTCAAAGGCGTGGCGTCCAGCCCATGCCAACTTTTGCTTGTGAACCCAGAGACATATCCTGTTTCAGAAAACCACACGTCCCGTTGATATCATGAAGGAGTTGAGCGAATGACGAAGCTTGCCCGCCAGTTGACTGCTGAGACGTTGGGGACCGCGTTACTTGTCGGAACGGTCGTCGGGTCCGGGATCATGGCCGATTCACTTTCAGATGATACGGCCGTGTCACTGCTTGGCAACACGATTCCCACAGGGGCGACACTCTTTGTGCTGATCACAATATTTGGTCCTGTATCTGGTGCACATTTCAACCCGGCGGTCACCATGGTTTTTGCCCTGCGTCGCGACATCACGGTCAGGGTCGCCTGTTTCTATGTCGTGGCACAAATTCTGGGTGGCATCGTCGGGAGTCTCATTGCTCATGCCATGTTTGAACTCCCCGTTATTCAGTTCTCGAGCACTGTCCGCACGGGCAGCGCACAATGGCTTGCCGAAATCGTTGCCACTTTTGGCCTGATCGCGGCGATCCTCGGCGGGTTGAAATACCGCCCTTCGGCAGTTCCCGCACTGGTCGGATTCTACATTACTGCCGCCTACTGGTTCACCGCATCGACATCATTTGCCAATCCTGCAGTGGCCATCGGGCGTGGACTTACCGATACTTTTTCCGGGATCCGTCCCATGGATGTCCCTGCCTTCATTGCTGCCCAGTTGATTGGCGCTCTGCTCTGCTTTTGGCTTGCGAACTGGCTATTCGCCGAACGAACTGACGATTGACTGTAGGTATCGGCATCCATTTCAACCCCGGCTGTCACCGCATAACCGCAGACAATCAGAAAGAATGACATTCCTATCACGAAACCACGCAATTCAACGTTTATTTTCTGCCGCGACAAGGGTTCGACACAACCGCCATACAATATGGAAAGATGTCAAACGATGAGCCATTGAAGCTTCCGGTTTTCTGGTCGCAATCGTCGCACAAGCACTCTTGGCATCCGCCACGAATTCGGGCAAATGAATAGGCAAGGGCCAGCCGACCGCTGATGTCCGTTGACGGTCTCCGGTCGTTGGAAACGAAGCCGAGTCCATAGTTTGAAGCTCAAATTTGTGGACAAGCCCCTGCCCATAATCTAGCTTGTGTGCTGTGCTGCAACTGAAAACCGGACTGTCAGAATGCCATCATCCGCACGACATCACAGAAGATAGTTACGGAAAGTACGTGTTTTCAGCCTTGGATGCAGTGTCACGTGATTTCACATCAGCAAGCGCAAAATTTGAAAATAGGAGTGACAAACACATGTTCAGAAAGTTAACAGTGGCAGCTGTGACGGTTCTTCTTGCTGTCCCGGTACAGGCAGAAACATACGGCGTATTGATGAAAACGCTTTCCAACCCGTTTTGGGGAGCGATGGAACTTGGTGTGCGGGAAGGCGCACAGGAAGCCGGGGTGGAGTATTTTCTCCAGGCAGTTGAAAGCGACCAAGCGGCTGAGCCTCAACTCAATGTGTGTCATACCATGCTCGAACGTCAGCCGGATGCGATGATCACCGCTGCGATCAACTCCACAATATTGCTTCCCTGTCTGAAACGTGCCAATGATATGGGAATTCCGGTTGTCGATTTGGACGGTAATCTTGACCATGCCATTGCCGCCGAGGCTGGTGTGGATATCGCATTCTCCATCGGTTCCGACAATGTGGCAGCTGGTGCTCAAGGTGCCGAATGGCTGGTCGGCCAGATCGGTGCAGACGCAACGGGTCCAGTGCTTGTCATCGAAGGTCTATCGGGCAATATCACGGGTCAAAAACGCGCACGCGGCTTTGCTGAAAAACTCAGCGAACTGGCCCCTGGCCTAGAGATCGTAGCCTCGCTGCCCGGTGACTGGGATCGCGGCAAGGCTGCAAACATCACCAACGATATCCTGACATCGCATCCCGACCTTGTTGCTGTATTTGCCGCCAATGATGGGATGGCTCTTGGATCAATTGAAACCGTTTATGCCGCTGGCAAGGGCGATCAGGTGATCGTTATTGGCGTGGATGGCAACTCCGATGCTGTCAAGTCCATCAAGGCCGGACGTCTGAATGCTTCTGTCGCGCAGCTTCCCTATCTGGTCGGCAAACAATCGGTGGAAATGGTGAGAGCGATGAAGGAAGGCCAGCCACCCGCTGACGACTGGATCTATGTTCCGACATTGGTGCTGACAAAGTCAGTCCTTGAAGACGGTACCGAGCCAATGCTGGAGTTCGTCAAGTAAACCATTTGCGTGTCGGTCTGCATCGCAGACTGACACGCCATGCAAAATTTTTCAGATGTTGCGGTTTCTTGAAAGAACCCATGTGCGGGTGGAGTCGCTCGCTGTCCTTGCGGCACTTGCGATTGTGATGGCCATCCTGTCTCCCGTGACCGGAAGTGGTGTGCGGGTTTTTCTGACCGCAAGTAACTTGTTCAATATCATTCTTGCTTCGGCGACCTTTGGCATTCTTGCTATCGGGGCGACTTTCGTCATCAGTGCGGCTGGGATTGACCTCTCACTGGGCTCAGTCCTTGGCCTCGCCTCAGTTGCCGGCGCATCGCTGGTGGTGACTTTGGAATTCCCTTGGTATTTCGCCATCATTGGATCCCTGGCAGCCGGGGCAGCGGCCGGGGCTGTCAATGGTTTTGTGGTCACGCGTGGCGCCGTTCCCGCATTTATTGTCACGCTTGGAATGCTGGGTATTGCGCGTGGACTGGCATTGATCATTTCCGACGGGCGCGGGATTTATGGTCTCCCCGCGGAAATTCTGTTTCTGGGTCAAGCGCGCCCATGGGGTGTGCCGACGCCGGTATTCATTTTTGCCGCAGTCGCTCTGGTTTCACATTATGTTCTTGCCCACACCCCGTTTGGTCATCACACGCTGGCTCTGGGAGACAATGAAGATTCGGCGCGGGCAACAGGAATCAATGTTAATCGTCAACGTATGGCCCTGTATACGATCGCCGGATTGATGGCTGGCATCGCGGGCCTTGTGTTTACTGCACGAGTCAATACCGGTGACCCCACCGCAGGCCTCAACTATGAGTTGTTAGCGATTACCGCTGCCATTATCGGCGGCACCAATCTCTTTGGAGGACGCGGTTCAATTCTCGGAACCATGATTGGCGCATTGATCATGGGGGTCCTGCAGAACGGACTGAATCTGATGGCGGTGCAGGCCTATTATCAACAGATGGCCATTGGCACCGTATTGATTGCTGCGGTCTGGCTGGATCAGATTCGAGCGCGCGGAAGGCGGGCACAATGAGTCTTCTGGAACTGTCGGGAATTGAACGCAGCTTTGGCCCGGTACAGGTGCTGAGAGGTGTCGATCTGGTGGTCGAGGCTGGTGAGGTTGTCGGGCTGGTGGGAGATAATGGCGCGGGTAAATCGACCCTGATGAAAACCATTTCCGGGGTCTATGCGACCGATAGCGGACAAATTACCTTCGATGGAGATGAGATCACAGATTTGGATCCCGGTTCCAGGCGCGAAGCTGGCATCGAAATGATCTACCAGGATCTTGCGCTCGCGCCGCAACAGGATGTCGCAAACAATATTTTTCTTGGTCGTGAGCCAACCAAACGGTTTCTTGGGATTCTTCCTGCCTTCGTTGATAAGGCAAGAATTGACGCGGAAGCACAGCGGATGATTGACAGTCTTGGTGTGCAGATACCGTCAATCCAGATCCCTGTAGGTATGCTGTCAGGGGGACAACAGCAGACCATCGCCATCGCCCGCGCTCTGACTTTCAAGCCAAAGCTCGTCATCATGGATGAACCGACCGCGGCGCTGGCCGTTCGTGAGGTGGAAAGCGTCCTCAGGTTGATCCGCCAAATGCGTGAGGAGGGTATTGCCACAATTCTGATCAGTCACCGATTAAACGATGTCTTCAAAGCCTGTGACCGCGTGGTCGTGTTGCGGCGCGGCAACGTCATCACTGACCTGAAAAAGGATCGGACAGATATGGCCGAAGTTGTCTCATATATCGTCGACGCACATGAATAAACACAAACCCGAGTCCGTTGCGAATTGCTGACCAGTTTGTACATATGACCAGTGTCAGGGCGGGTGATCAGGAATCAAAACCGCATGCATGACCACATGTTATCTGCACATAATGACAGGGGTGAGAGAGATTGTTGCTCGTAGGCTTGGTATGTTTCGTGACAACTCACCGGAAATAGAAAAACTCATTGAGGCAATGCATCAATGCGCCGAACATCGGCGTTGCATGATCGCAGTGGCAGGGCCGCCCGCTTCCGGAAAGTCGACATTTGCCGACCAGCTTGCCCTCCATTTGAACGAAAGGCAACCGAATGATGCGGCGGTTTTACCGATGGATGGATTCCATTTCGACAATCAGGTCCTTGTATCAAAAGGATGGTTACACAGAAAAGGTGCGCCGCATACTTTTGACATTGCCGGATTATCACACATCCTGTCGCGCCTACGCCATAACAATGACACAGCTGTCGCGGTTCCTGTATTTGACCGCGACCTCGAAATCTCCCGCGCCGGTGCGCGGCTCATCGATACCAACGTCCGCCATGTGATCGTCGAGGGAAATTATCTGTTGCTCGGGCAGCCACCCTGGGACAAACTGAAACGGAGTTTTGACCTGACAGTCTATTTGGACGTCCCCGCCGAGATTATTGAGAAGAGGCTTGCTGAACGCTGGCGACATCTCTCCTCGTTGGAAGCAACCCGAAAAATAGAATACAACGATCTGCCGAATGCGGAACTGGTCCACCGTGAAAGCCAGCCGGCAGATATTACTATCGACTGGTCCCCGGAAACGGGGTTTTGAGGTGAGCGACTTGAGAAATCTCATGCACTTAAGTTTCCATCACAGGCCCGTGATGCCATGTGGGTCTCCTGACAAATGTTGTCACCATCTTTGCGAATGACTGTCTGTTTGCTATGAAAAATCCCATGATGGAACATCTCGACGGCAAGTTTCTCATTGATGGCCGCCTCGTCGCAGCGGTGAGAGCTGACATTCCTGTCCATAACCCGGCAACCGGGGACATCGTGGGAACATCAGGTCATGCCACGCTGGGCGAAGTGAACGCAGCTGTCAGAGTTGCAAAGCATAGCTTTGAATCGTGGGCCGGACGCCCTGCCAAAGAACGGGCAGTTTACCTGCATCGCCTGGGTGATCTGATCAGGCAGGATCTGCACGAACTGGCGCATATCATGACGCGCGAACAGGGAAAGCCGCTCAACGAAGCGCGTGATGAATTTGTCAAGCTCGCAGAGATCTGCCAGTTCTACGCAGAAGAAGCAACGCGCGTTCGCGGTGAAACCATTCTCAATGACTCGACGAATCATGAATCCGTGCTTGTTCGCGAGCCGATCGGAATCGTCGCTGCGATTACACCGTGGAACTATCCTGCAGAGCTGGTCGGCTGGAAACTGGGCGGCGCCCTCGCCGCCGGCTGCACCATTGTCATCAAACCTGCTGAAATCACACCGTTTACCGCTCTCGCAATCGGTGCCAAATGTATCGAGGCTGAAATTCCCGATGGTGTCGTCAATATTGTCTGTGGACTGGGAGAGACTGTCGGACAGGCATTGGTCGAGCACCAAGACATCAGAAAAGTGGCTTTCACCGGCTCGTCTGCCACCGGGCTTCATATCCAGCGCTCAGCGACAAATATCAAACATATGTCACTCGAATTGGGAGGAAACTGCCCGCTGATTGTGACAGAAAGTGCTGATCTTCCGGCCGCCGTCGCTGGCGCAGTGCGGCGTGCCTTTCGAAATTGCGGGCAGATTTGTATTTCTGTCAATCGGATCTATGTCGCACGCCCACTCTATGAAGCCTTCATCGAACGATTCAGTCAGGCAGCGGAGAATTTGACCGTAGCCAACGGCCTGGAGAATCCCAATGCTGATCTGGGTGCCATGGTTTCAACCGAAACATTATCGAAGACTGTTGATCATCTCCATGATGCGATGACGAAAGGTGCACGTTTGACAGCCGGTGGGTCCCCGCCAAAAGGGCCGAATTTTGCGCAGGGTCATTTTTTTCGTCCGACCTCTCTAGCCGATTGCACGCATGACATGAAGATCATGACCGAGGAAACATTTGGACCGATTGCCGGTGTGGCACCGTTTGATCATTTATCCGAAGCTGTGGCCCTGGCCAATGACACCCGTTACGGGCTTGCCGCCTATATTTATGCCAGCAAGGCGGATGAAATCCATTATCTGTCACGGCGTCTGAATTGCGGCAATGTGGCGGTCAACAATATTGACCCGGGCATCATCAACGTCCCTTATGGCGGACGAAAGGATTCCGGAATTGGCTGTGAGCATGGTCGGGAGGGTATGTTGGAATATATGAGTGTCAAACATATTCGCACCCGCTATGACCTTTCAGGAATCAGTTAGTCATGTCATTTCTGGGAATCGATATCGGCACATCGGCTTGCAAGGCACTCGTCCTGTCGCCTGAGGGCCAGGTTCTGGCCGACTGCAGCGCAGAATATGGAATCTTGCAGCCGAAACCAGGATGGACAGAACAGGATCCTGCCTGTTGGATTGAAGCTGTGCGTCACGCCATCAATGGCATTGTCCAGCAATTTCCGGCGGAAGGAATTCAAGCAATCGGCCTGTCAGGGCAGATGCATGGTTTGACCCCCATTGATGCAGACGGTCAGACCATTCGCCCGGCAATATTGTGGAATGATCAACGCAACGGGAGCGAAGCCTTAAAAGTTGAAGACTTGGCTGGTGGCACCGAGGCCATGCTGGAATTGACCGGCAACCGGATGCTTATCGGCTATACGGGAGGCAAGATACTGTGGATGCGCAAGCATGAGCCGATGCTTTTTGCGCGGGTCGCACATGCGCTGAATCCAAAAGACTATCTCCGCCTGGTGATGACGGGCGAATATGCCACAGAAGTTTCTGATGCCTCCGGAACCGGACTGTTTGATGTCCGGCGCAGATGTTGGGCCGACGAACTGATTGATCGACTGGATTTTGATCGGTCAATTTTGCCGATATGCCATGAGTCGGATATCGTCAGTGGAACCGTCTCGCGACAGGGTGCACGACTTTTCGGTCTGATTGCCGGAACGCCCGTTATCGGCGGGGCTGGCGATGCGGTCGCACAAACTCTGGGGTCAGGAGTCGCCCGACCAGGCACCCTGCAGACAACCATCGGCACAGCTGGCATCGCCGCCTGTGCATTGCAGTCACCAGCAGAAAATCCGGGGGCACGCCTTCAGGTCTTCTGCAATGCCGCACCGAATCTCTGGCATTGTATGGGTGTATCCATGAACGCTGGCGGTGCACTGGCCTGGTTGCGTTCAACCCTTGATCCTCATGCCAGCTATGATGCGATGACACGGGCTGCGGGCGAAGTTCCTGCGGGTGCTGGTGGCCTGATATTTCTTCCATACCTGAATGGCGAACGCTGCCCACACCCTGACCCTCTGGCACGTGGTGCTTTTGTTGGGCTGACCGCCCGGCATGATCAACGGCATATGATCCGCGCAGTTCTTGAAAGTGCCGTTTATTCACTCTTCGATATGTACCAGATCATGCAAAAAATGGGGCAGCAGGGAGACCTGGTGATCACTTCGGGAGGCGGTTCGCAATCTCAATTGTGGCGGCAGATTCAGGCCGGATTGTTTGACTGCCCGGTTGTCACTGCCGAAGGTGCAGCTGAAGGCGGCGCTTTTGGCGCGGCATTGCTGGCCGGAATCTCCCAGAAAGCGTGGAATCATGTGGAAGAAGCGGCACAATGTTGTCACGAACTGACGCGCGACGATCCCATTCCGGCAGATGTCGGCATCTACCGCCAGACATATCAGATCTATACCCGTCTGTATGGTAGCCTAAGCGATCATTTTCATGCTCTGACAGAATTGGAGCAAGGTCATTGACAAGACCAGATGCGGTCATTTTTGACCTCGACGGCACACTGATTGACAGTGTTCCTGACATTGCCGCCGCGGTCAATACCTATCTGGAGGATGCAGGCTGGCCGACTCAGGACAATGAAGTGATCGGGCGTCTGATTGGCAGGGGCGCACGCGCCCTTCTCAAGGACATATTTATGTTGATCGGCCATCCTGCGGACATGGCCGCGCTTGACCGCGCACAATCGGTGTATTTGGCAAATTATGCCGCAGAGCCAGCGTCAAGGACCCAACTGTTTCCGCATGTCAGGGATGATCTCATTGCCCTGGTCCAAGCCGGGTCGCGGCTTGGAATCTGCACCAACAAGCCGCACAATCTGACATTGCGTGTTCTTGAAGAACTCAACCTATCAAATCTGTTTGACACTGTCATCGGTGCCGATCTCCTGCCCTACTGCAAGCCCGACCCTCGTCACCTGCTCGAAGTTGTTCGACGTATGCAAGTGACCGAGCAAGCCTGGATCTATGTGGGCGACACCGAAGTCGACATAAAGACTGCAGAAGCTGCAGGAGCCATCTTCCGTGCTGTCCCTTGGGGCGGCGGCGGAGAACTTGAGCTTCCGGACTCACAGAGGCTGACCCGCCTTTCCGATCTTTTCAAGATTGAAGAAACGGGGCTTGGTGTTCACCCAGCTTAGCCATACAATCAAGTGTCAGCATGGAGGCAAGTGCTGGGCAACGGCGTGAAAGAGATTAACGTCAGTAACGACTCACCCCTTTATCGGCACGTCTTGATCAAGACACGTAACAGCCCTTCCCTGCAGGGCGATGGTGATGACAGTGAGCGGATTGTATCCGAGCGCGGCCATGGTCTGGAGGTCGCTCGATTTCGGGATCGTCCGCGCGCGGGAATTGGCGCAGCCAAGGCAAAAGGTGTCTATGGGGGCGAAAACAACAGATCGACACGAACCGAATCCAGGATCTGGCCGCGTAGAATATGCCCCAGGCACAGATGGACCGCACGCGCAAAATCTCACGGATGTCGGTCTATTGCGCCCTCAAGGCGGGAAAGAGTCCGCCGCCGTGAGCGGTGGACACAATCCGCACTGAAGTTATTTGTGACAAATGAATGAATCAAACCACTAGAAAAGAATTTTGACAAAAGTCACGTTGTGTTAAAAAATCGACAAAAAGACACAAAACGGCGGCTCGTCTATGAATTTTGAAACTTTGACAATCATTGTTGCTATTGTTGGAACTGGCATTGCGCTAGCAGCTGTTATTGTACCTGGTCAAAGGGATCTCAAACAATCCGTTGCGGATCTGCGTGAAAGAATGGCCCGTCTTGAAGGTCTTTTCGACGGTTTTACTAAAAGCCGCTCAAATTAAGGGACTTATATACTTAACTTAGCAACGACCCGATAGCGTCAAGCCGCCTGCAATTCGGCGTCTTCCGCTTGTTGGCGGTGCCACATGGCCGCATAGCGCCCGTGAGCATTGAGCAATTCCTCGTGCCTGCCGCGCTCGATGATTCGGCCATCTTCGAGAACCACGATCAGGTCGGATTCGACAATAGTCGACAGCCTGTGGGCAATTGCAATGACTGTTCGCCCCTCGCTGATCTTCTGAAAACTGGCCTGGATTTCTTTTTCAGTTTCACTGTCCAGCGCAGAAGTCGCTTCGTCAAGCAACAGAATCGGCGGATTCTTGAGCAAAGTCCGGCTGATTCCAACGCGCTGTTTTTCGCCTCCTGACAGTTTCAGTCCGCGTTCTCCGACCTGCGTCTGATAGCCTTCGGGAAGATCCATAATAAAGTCATGCAATTGCGCTGCCTTCGCCGCGGCAACAACATCGTCTTCACGCGCATGCGGCAATCCGTAGGCGATATTATATTCAATGGTTTCGTTGAACAGAACCGTATCTTGCGGCACGATACCAATCTGGCTGTGCAAACTGCCTTGACGCACGTCACGAACATCCTGTCCGTCAATGCGCAAGGCACCCCCCGTCACATCATAAAAGCGAAACAGCAGTCGGCCAATCGTGGACTTGCCGGAACCGGAAGGGCCGACGATTGCCACCATCTGGCCGGGCTCAATGCATAAATCAACAGATTTGAGGATTGGGCGCTGCGGATCGTAACCAAAATCCACCTTGTCAAATTCAATTCTGCCGCCCGTTACTTCCAGTGGTACGGCATCCGGCCTGTCGACAATATCCAACCCGACTTCCAGGAGATCAAACATATCACCCATGTCAATCAGGGATTGTCTGATTTCCCGGTAAACAGTTCCAAGAAAGTTGAGTGGGACCGTAATCTGGATCATATAGGCGTTGACGAGCACAAAATCACCGACTGTCAAATCACCGTTGAGAACGCCGTAAGCGGCAAGCACCATCACGCCAACAGTCCCGGAAGCAATCAGAATGGCCTGACCGAGATTCAGGGCGGCAAGTGAATAGCTGGTTCTGAGAGCCGCCTGTTCATAACCACGCATGGACGTCTCATAGCGGTCTGATTCCCGATCTTCAGCGTTGAAATATTTGACCGTTTCGTAGTTCAGGAGACTGTCCACCGCTTTCTGGTTGGCCTCAGTATCCTGATCATTCATTTCGCGACGGATCTGAACCCGCCATTCGGTGACCTTGAAGGTAAACCAGACATAAGCCACGATGATACCGGTGATGATGGCAAAATACCGAAAATCAAGCACGACGAGGAGAATGGTCGCGATCAGGCAGAGCTCGAGGATCAGCGGCCCGACGGAAAACAGCATGAATCGGAGCAGAAATTCCAGTCCCTTCACGCCGCGGTCGATAATGCGTGAAAGTCCTCCTGTCTTGCGCGTGATATGGTAGCGTAAGGACAGTTTGTGGATATGGCGAAAAGTGGTCAGCGCCAGAAGGCGCAGGGCGCGCTGTCCGACTTTGGCAAAAATGACATCTCTGAGTTGATCAAAACCAACGCCGAGAACACGTGCGCCGCCATATGCGATGGTCAATGCAACAGCGCCGAGTCCAAACAGGAAAAATGGATCATCACCGCCGGTGGCCGCGAGCTGATCAACTGCAGCCTTGTAAATAAAAGGTGTTCCAACGGTAACGGCTTTTGCTGTCGCAAGAGCCAGAAGGGCGAATACGACGCGGACCCGCAGGTCGAAACGGTCGTTCGGCCACAGATAAGGCGCAACAGCTTTTATCGTTCGCCAACCGCTCCTGCGTGCATCAACTTCCGCAACTCTTGTTGTCAATCGATCAGGCGTCATACGGGCTCCTGCTTGTCGTGACCCATCCTGGCATCTTTCCTGCGTTCACCAGTCAAGGCCAAGGCACAGTATGTGGTGACATCCATTGTGGCAATGTCAGTTGTCACGAACAATTCTTGGAAAGTAACTACTTGCCCCCGTTATCAGCTACCTTCGTAGAGGCAGTCAACGGCCTTTT
>JAPOTI010000012.1 GCA_026709265.1 Paracoccaceae bacterium
CCCGCGCCTGCGGGCGGCCCGGCATCAGGACGGAATCATGGGGGTGAGCAGTTACAACTCAACATAATAAGTCCAAAATCAAGAAATTAGCCAAAATCTTCTGTGGGCATTGCCGGTGGGCGTGCAAATGCTGGACGATGAATTTGGCCATATACAACCATCTAAAATCAAGTCCAGAATGCTTGCTGAATTTCCAAGGAATCATGAGCCATCCATCAGGACAATTTCTGAATGATTACTTGTTCATAAGCGGATCCCACACGTTGATAGAAACCGCCAAGCTGCATGCAAAAGCTGACGAAGGTAAGAATAAGAACTTGTCGATTGATTACTTCATTCATCAGACGTGTTGGACATGTTCCGAGAGAGATACTCTTAAGAAGATCCAATCCAAGATTAACCCATTTTACTTCGTTGAGATCAAAGATTGGAGAAATAGGATCGCCTCACATCATGATCGAGAGATGTTCAAACAGTCCGGGGAAGTATTGCACGAAATTCCGCCGCGCTGCATCGACGAATATCTGACCGATCTCGGCAAGCTGGCTGGCATGATTGCAAAGACATGGGATTTTCAAACAGCTGATGATGGAGGTTTCGACTGGTCACCAGATGGATCCGTTCGCAGCGAATATCAGGACCAAGCCACAATGGTCGCAGATGCTGTTATGAAAACGCTGACAGCCGAAAATGACAGTGCCCTGGATCGTCTGCGGGTTGAGATGACCCAGCGTGACAAGGACAATCTGCGCTGGCAGATCGGCCTGTGGGTGGCCGCCGTGGTGATCATCGGTGTCCTGATCCGTTGACTCGCCTGACCCCGTCCGTCTACCCGCTCATCACGAGGTGTCCATTGCCTCCGGTTGATCCATCAACAGGTTGTCAACCCCACACCCCAAAAGGTTGGCAGGCTGCCCTGTCAACAGATCAACTCATCCCGGTCCCCGCCCCCGCGAAACGGGTGTTGCCGCTGAAAATCATCTGCCCGGTAACACCAGCCGGGCGACGGCCCTGACAAAACCTTTGCCGGATTCCGACCTGTATGTTACAATGGACGAGACCGTCTGACAAAATGCGTCATAATGACAACACACAATCTGTTTATCAGCCACTCGTGGAGCTATTCGGACCAATACGATAGTCTTGTGTCTCTTCTGGAGAACAGATCTGACTTTGACTTTACGAACCATTCGGTTCCCAAAGATGATCCAATTCATCATGCCGGTTCGGACAAGGAACTCACAACAGCGATCATGGCAAAGAAGGTGCTTTGTGAAACTGTTCTCATACTGGCTGGAGTGTATGCGTCCTATAGCAAGTGGATCGATATTGATATCGATTTGGCGCAAACGGGGTTTGGGCTTCTAGGCCCATCATTGCGATTGAACCCCGGGGAAGCGAAAGGACCTCGGCACGGGTCAAGGATGCCGCTGATCACATTGTCAGATGGCAGGCCCATTCAGTGATTAACGCCATTCGGAAGGGAGCAAATTGATGGAATCCCCAAGAACCGAACTGTTGGAAATTTACAAGCTCCATGCGGAGCTTGCTGACAGGGTCAGCCAGAGACGCGAGGCGGCCAATCGATTGCATATCGGACTGTTGTCCGGTCTGGGTTTGTTCGTTGGTCTTTTTGCCGAGTTCGGCATCGCGGAATCCCGCACCGGCGACGTGTTTCTGGCTGCGGGAATCCTCGGCGGGATGATCTCCTTTTCCTGGTGGGTTGTGATCCGGTCCTATCGTCAACTGAACACTGGCAAATTCAAGGTGCTTGATGAACTTGAGGACAGGCTGGCCTTTCCGTTTTTCCGACGGGAGTGGGAGATTCTGGGTGCAGGAGACCAACCCGGTCGTTATTGGAAACTCACCACTGTTGAGGCGTTCCTTCCCATCATGTGCGGGATTCTGTCCGCCATCCTCATCATCATTTCTCTTATTGCCGTCTCGTGAAACGACCGCACATTGTACGACCGTGGGATCACGAAAAACCGCGCACCACAGATATGAAGGTTGAGATGGTGGGGTTCTCTCCAATCCCCTCTGACGGCTGTCCTGGGGCCTCTGGCGTGATTTTGCCGGGGCCGGGCGGCACATCTATGTCGGATGGGTGACCGAGGTCTGCCTGAGAATCCTGCGCTCAGATTCCGTCCGATCTGATCGTCTCCTGCATGGTTCGGTCTTGCTGATCGGGCGGGGTTTTCGTGCGGGTCAGTGACCACTGCCACCCGTCAAACTCCACGGTGTTTGTGTCCTCAAGCCCGTTGCGCCACGATGTCAGGATAGATCATGCTGTCTGTTATCAGCGCTGAGCAATTGAAATATCCTTACACGGGGAGTGAATATTGGATATAGGAAGACGTTGTTCGTGGCTCGCGCCGGGTCGGGCAACTCGTTGCCTTGGAGACCTGGTGCTTGAAACTTCTGTCTTTGGCGTTGAATTGATTTGGAGTTCAACATGCTCAAACTAACCGATCGACCCGACCTTGAGCCAAAATCACACCCTGTACCTGGCCCATTTGATTGGACTGATCCGTTGAGCCTTGATGCGGATCTGACTGACGAGGAGCGACTGGTGCGCGACTCAGCGCATGATTATGCGCAGGCAAGACTGATGCCGGGAATCGTGGAGGCCTATGCGCAAGAGCGCACGGATCGCGAAATTTTCTCGGAAATGGGTGCGCTCGGCCTGTTGGGTGCGACGATCCCTGAATCATACGGCGGTGCCGAAGTCTCCTATGTCGCCTATGGATTGATTGCCCGCGAGATCGAACGGGTTGATTCAGGGTATCGTTCCATGATGTCTGTTCAGTCCAGCCTCGTGATGTATCCGATCTACGCATATGGCAGCGACGACCAGCGCATGAGATATCTCCCGAGTCTGGCGGCGGGGGAACGCGTTGGATGTTTCGGACTCACCGAGCCCAATGCGGGTTCTGATCCCGGCAATATGTCGACGGTGGCCAAGAAAACCCATCATGGCTATCTCCTGAATGGAACAAAGACATGGATTACGAATGCACCGATCGCCGATATTTTTGTTGTTTGGGCGCGGTGTCCTGACCGATCCGGAGGCATAAACGGGTTTATTCTCGAAAAAGATATGGATGGCCTGGCTACCAACAAGATCGAAGGAAAAATGAGCTTGAGGGCATCAGTTACTGGCGAAATCGTGATGGATGACGTCTTCGTACCAGAGGAGAATCATTTGCCATACGCGCACGGAATGAAAGCCCCCTTCGGCTGTCTCAACCGTGCCCGATACGGCATCGCATGGGGAGTTATGGGTGCCGCAGAGGATTGCTTTCAGCGTGCAAGACAATATGGGCTCGACCGAAAGCAGTTTGGCCGGCCACTCGCACAAACGCAGCTTTTTCAAAAGAAGCTGGCCGATATGGAGACTGAAATCACCTTGGGACTGGCTGCATCGCTACGTGCCGGACGACTTCTTGAGTCAGGCAAACTGGCACCTGAATCGATCAGTCTGCTGAAACGCAACAATGCCGGAAAGGCTTTGGAGATCGCCCGCACGGCACGCGATATGCATGGCGGAAACGGTATTTCTGAGGAATTTCATATCATGCGTCACGCGGTCAATCTCGAGACTGTGAATACTTATGAGGGCACGCATGATGTCCATGCGTTGATCCTGGGTCGTGCAATTACCGGACTGTCCGCTTTCAGTTGACTCGCAGGGCCAGCGAAAGCAGGCGTTCCCGCAGCGCATGTGATGGTACTATTTTAGGAGATTCTTTGCTTGGTTTGAGTTTGACGGCGTGTGATTCGTTAATTGATGCGTTGTGCCAGCTGGTTGCATTTCCATCTGCGCGTCTTTCTGATCCTGATCGGAGACGGGGCCTCAACAGCCGGAACAGCGGCAGGTCGGCATCCAGCAATCCCACTGTGCTCGCGACCCACAACGTCGCAGAACAGGTCTGCCGCATGCGCAACGCGCAGCAAAAATCCCTGGCGACTTCCGCAGTCCAACAGGGGCCGTGCATCATGCCACCACCATATCTGTGCCTGATACAGCCAGAAAACAAGGGTGGGATTTTCTGCAAACATGACAAGTCGACCCTGACAAACTCATCTCACAACGGTCAGTACAATAACGGGCATCAACCGCCTCACCGCTACCGGAATAGACATCCTGATTGTTTGGTGAGCCCGACAGGATTCGAACCTGTGACCCACTGATTAAAAGTCAGTTGCTCTACCAACTGAGCTACGGGCCCACTATCAATGTATGACTGCGGCAAAATCTGTCGCCGCGCAGGAATATAATTCTAACTCTGCCATATTGTATGGTCAATAAGGTCAAACCACACTAGTCTGACTGCTCTTATGTGTCATCGCTTGGGCGCTGAAATTCATGAAATTTGTCAAGATGCACGGTTTGGGCAATGATTTTGTCATTGTCGATGCCCGCGGCCAGCGCAACCAGGATTTTTCACATCTGGCAATCCTTCTCGGTGACCGGCGCCGGGGAGTGGGATATGATCAGCTTGCGGTGATCCTTGAATCCGAGTCATGCGATGCAGGTCTGCGGTTCTGGAATTGCGATGGATCAGAATCCGCAACTTGTGGGAACGCCACACGCTGTGTCGCGCGATTGCTGAGCGAAGAGCGCCGTCAGGCACAAGTTGTGCTGGAAACTCCGCGAGGACATCTCATATGTGAGTCAGTCGGAGATGGAAGATTCAGGGTCAATATGGGGCATCCTGAGTTCGCCTGGCAAGATATTCCGTTGGCCACGGCAAGCGACACGTTGCATCTGCCACTCGAAAACAACCCGACTGCACTCAGTCTTGGTAATCCGCATTGCATCTTTTTTGTGCCGGATATCGATTTGGTAGAACTGGAAAATGTTGGCCCTCGAATTGAGCGGCACGCACTGTTCCCGGAAAGAACCAATGTGGAATTCGTCGAGGTCAAGTCGGATGGCCGCTTGCGCATGCGTATCTGGGAACGTGGTGCCGGCATCACGCTGGCTTCGGGATCCGGTGCTTGCGCCGCAGCCGTTGCTGCTAGCCGGCGTGGATTGTCGGCGCGATGCGTGCCCGTTGAGACTGATGGGGGGATTTTGGAGATTGACTGGCAGGAGAGTGGCGTTTGGAAAACGGGGCCGACTGCGTTCGTTTTCGAAGGCATCCTGTCCGCTGAACTTGGTGTGGAACTTTGAGCCGACAGTCATCGAAAAGGTTTGTCCATCTTGGCTGTCGCCTGAATGGTTTTGAGTCCGAAGCCATGCGGGAGATTGTTCGCCAGAAGGGACTCGAGGATGTGACGGTCGTCAATACCTGCGCCGTTACGGCAGAGGCCGTGCGCAAATCACGACAGGCCATTCGCCGAATGCACCGGGAACGTCCCGGATCTCATCTGGTTGCAACCGGTTGCGCGGTTCAAATCGACTCCGAGTCGTTCAACGTGATGGCTGAGGTTGACACGATCTTGGGCAATTCCCGTAAACTCGACCCAGAAGCTTGGGACGACATCTTTGCCCGCCGCGCTCTGCGGGACATGGTTCCCGACATCATGACTGCATCCAGCCGCAACAGGATGATTTCCGGGTTCGGGTCGCGCAGCCGGGCACAAATCCAAATTCAGAATGGCTGCGACCATCGTTGCACTTTTTGCATTATTCCTTATGGCAGGGGCAACTCTCGATCTGTTGCGCTTGCCGATATTGTTGAGCAGGCGCAGGTTTTATCTGCCAACGGCTATAATGAAATTGTCCTCTCGGGCGTTGATATTACGGCCTGGGGTACGGATTTGCCAGACTCACCACTGCTTGGTGACTTGGTACAGTCAATTCTCGATCAGGTTTCGGACCTGCGGCGCCTGCGTGTCTCTTCAGTCGATCCGGTCGAACTCGACGACCAGTTCGTGGAATTGATGGCAACTGACCCTCGGCTGATGCCGCATTTGCATTTGTCAGTCCAATCCGGTGACAATCTTATTCTCAAACGTATGAAGCGACGCCACGCCCGCGAAGACGTGATCGAATTATGTGCAAAGCTGGCGGCGCGTCGACCGGACATAACGTTCGGTGCTGATCTGATTGCAGGATTTCCGACTGAGACAGAAACCATGTTTGACAACTCGCTACGGCTGGTTGAGGAATGCAACCTGACATGGCTACATATTTTCCCCTACAGTCAACGGCAGGGAACGCCAGCCGCCCGCATGCCACAGGTCGACAGCGCAGTGATTCACAAACGCGCATCCATGCTTCGTCAATTGGGACAGTTCCAGATCCAGAACCTTTTGAAGAGGTGGGTTGGACGCGCAGGAAATGTATTGATGGAAACTCCTTTTCTTGGCCGCGCCGAGCAGTTTGCACAGGTTGAATTTGCCGAACCACTGGCTGCAGGACAGATCATCGAAGCGCGGTTCGTGGAAAGTGATGGCGCGCGGCTCGCCGGAGTCCGCTTATGAGCATTTACAGGTGATTTCACCTGAGATTCGCACATGGCGGACATGAATTTGCGCAGGGTCTCGGAAAGAATTTGGCTGATTTGCGAGCTGCATTCTATGGTGAATGCGCCAGCAAAAGCATCCGTTACGACAGAAAGGTCGAGATTTCCCTGATTGGCTTCTTCAGCTTTGCTGCTGCCGGTACCGTTGCATCTTCCGCCGGGTGACCGACTGCAATGATCATCGCGGGTTTCTCGGAGGCGGGGCGCCCGAGAACAGGGGCCAGGAATTTCATCGGGTTTGGTGTGTGCGTGAGCATGCACAAACCGGCATGATGTAGTGCGGCCAGCAGGAATCCGATAGCAATATTTGTGCTTTCGGGCACGTAGTAATTCTTAAAACGCTCACCATTTTTGAATTCACCCCAGCGCTGTGCGAAAACGACGATCAGCCAGGGTGCAACGGTCAGGTGCGATTTCTCCGCATTCGTGCCCATGGGTTCCAGTGCCTTGATCCACTCATCCCCGCCACCTCCAGCATAGAAACGTCGTTCTTCTTCCTCCGCTTTATCGCGGATATGCGCCTTTATTGATGGGTCGCTGACCGCCACGAAATGCCAGGGCTGATGGTTGGCTCCGGAAGGCGCCGTGCCCGCCGTGCGGATTGCCCATTCGATGATCTCGCGCGATACTGCGCGGTCGGTGAATTCGCGTATCGTATGGCGTGACTTCATGCGTGCGTAAAACGCCTGCGCGGCTTCACGCATATCCGTGTCCGCCATCGTGATACGATCGGGGAGCGGTATTGCCCGGTATCTCAGCGCATCTCGCCTCAACATGCTCATCCTTTCCGTATCGATGCATCTTTATGGTCTGCCGCGCCAGCCAGCGCAATAGATCGGCGCATAGCGATGCCCGGATTCAGGGTGATGTCATTAAGTCCATCAGTCAAGGACGTGAAACCGGTTCCATTCTTTGTTTTGTTGGTGACGTTGCATGGGTCCAACCGGAATATTTATCGGTCACCGCTGCTCAGGTTACCAAAGGCACAACATGACGGTTTGTCTGCGATGATCAGAACCTGTCTCGGCAGACCAAGGGTGCCTTTGGACGATTTCATCCCGTAACTGTTCAGGTTCTTTCCTGGCCGACAATGTTGATTCGCCGGCATTCCGTTTGACAATGTCTTCCCTTTTCATATTTCTGCCAACCCAGACGGTTGAAGCCGCGGTGACGTGATGGGAGACGCAACCGGGTCCTGCGGTTGCGGGACAACCCGGGAGGGGTGCTGCGGTTCACCCGCGATCCCACGGTTCTGCCGACCCACAACGCGACCGAGCGGGCACTCCGCCCCCTCAAGGTGCAGCAGAAGATCTCCGGCAGTTTCTACAGTGCGACCGGAGCGCGAAACCATGCGGTGCTGCGGACCGTGCTGGACACGGCCCGCAAGCAGGGCGGGAACCGGCTGGAGACACTGCGCCCCCCGCCAGACAACCTCACCAAGCGGCTTGAAATGTCCTGAACCAGCTTTCAGACCGGAAATATCCAACAGGAACCTGAACAGTGACTTCATCCCATTGACTGTGCCTGGTCAAATATACAGAGGCTGTTTGCCGCACGAGGACTTCATCAAGGTGCGCCCCCGGTGCTACCTTGCGAGATGCCTGACCAATGCAAAGAGTGCAAGAATGGCGATAAGGCCCGCGCTGAGCACGAAGAATGCAAATTTTGGTCCGGTGAGAATGATCTTCGCGTCCAGAAGATCGGGCCCACCAGCAAGTGCTATGGCTTGCACAACGTTCTCCATGACATCAAGAAGTGCGCCGACAAGCGGCAATATCGCAAGTGGCGTCTGCCAGGTGCCGCCGAGCCGAAACAACAAGCCTGCCAGAAGCGTTCCATAGGCTGCGGGATAGAGCATATCAATTGTCAGTGTTCCAATCAGATGCCGATTGATCTCCTGCGCGGACATTTCAGCCAGACGGGATCGCGTGGTGCTGCCATTCAGCAACGTGTCAAGAAGGGGCCCGTCTCCGACCCCGGCATGAACCCACCGAAAAGCAAGGAACAACGCGACTGATGCGCCGAAAGACAGGAAGATTGCCCGGTTGCAAGCCATTCGTTCGAGTATCATTATAGCTCCGACAAAGTTGATGACTTCAGGAATTGGACGTTATCGGTCTGAATCCATGAATGGAACGGTCAGAGGTGACCAGGCATTTTCCTTGTTGATGCGGCAACAGATTGTCGCCAGGGGGACATTCGGAGAGAAACGCAAGCTGCAGGGCATTTCGGCGGCTATTCTGGTTTCACGGCTTGTTGTTATATCAAGGCGCCAGTGCGCGAATATGCTTCGAAGGGTTTCATCGTGGTTTCGGGTTCATCGGGTGACGAGTCGAACAGGCTGACCGCGGGGATGGCAAGCGGCACCAAGTGCCGCTCATTTCGGGTGAGCACAGCCAGGTCATCGACACCGCCTGTCGCCGTGCTGGATGAGTCCGCACACAGAGATCGCCGGATTGGGGGTCCGCCGGTCTTCAGGTCCATCCGGATGAATATCGAGAATGATCAAAAAACAACATGTTAAAACCGGAATGTGATGGTAGTGGCTGGGCGGGCGCATCTGGGCAACTGTCATTCAGGGCGGCCTGCGAACCTATCAACATCACACACTTGGCTCTTGCCTCATTCTGTGTGAATCATGGGCGCATGCAGGTGGGAATGCGACAGATATCGGCTGTCATGGGTTCCCTGGCCCCTGCGATCATCCGCAACCCCGATGGCGCCACCCGGAATGCGTGTGCACGAGAGGCCTGCGCACATCACCACTGTGGACACGGCCAAAAGACCCTGATCTCTGTCCTCCCCAATCGCATGATGCGGTGTTGATCGCAGGGGCCCGAGTCTCCAGATCCTCTGCCCCGCATGTCAACGCGCCCGCGAGGCCAAGAGGCGAAAGCGCACTCTGTAGCGGGCGATGACCGCCCAACTGATGCGTGATCAGATCCACAGCTGGGAGATTGTCTGGCACGGACTGACTGAGACCCGGCAACGCCCGCCCGTGCCGACAGTCTCCCCGAACTCCCAACACCGCCGTCTGCACCCACGTCGTCTTCAAAACTCTTCCCCCACATCGCCAGCCCATCAACCCGCGACGATTCCGTCGCCCGGAAGCGCTGTGCCTGACCAAAACCGCCGGCAAAATACCTGGATAAAACCGAACGAGTTCGGAATGAGCGGGAATTGCTGACCTTTTCCTGCAACACTTGAATGCCAATGGCTGAACTTCTAATGTGACAGGCAGGTCAGAGCAGGACGACATATGCAAGTACTTCTACAAATCCTCAATTTGGCCCTGGATGTGCTGACCTGGGTGATTATTGCACATGTTATCGTCAGTTGGCTGGTTGGTTTTGGTGTTTTGAACCGACACCAGCCATTGGTGAACGCCGTTTGGGACGGCCTGAACCGATTGCTTGATCCGTATTACGCACGCATTCGTCAATTCCTGCCTGATACCGGTGCATTGGACCTTGCACCGCTTGTATTGTTGCTCGGAGTTCAGATCCTACGGATCATGATCAACGGCAGTTTTTGAGCAGCAGAGCCGGAAAAACGGCGATGCGCCCCGGATTCAGTGGGCGAATGCGGCTTCCTTTCCCCATAATTCCCGGACTCGCCTGTCACGTCCGCAGCCTTTACGGTAGCGCTTATAGGCATCGGCCTGTTGAATCACACCGAAACGGGTGACGACCCGGTTGGTGCCAAGATGATAGTTCTGATGGCGTTTTTCGGCAGGATAAAATTCACTGGCATCCAAAATCTGGGTCACAAACGGGACTCCAAGCACTGTCTCCGCTGCGGCCTTTGATGCTGCGGCTTGTTTGCGCTGTTGGTCATCCTGCACAAAGACGGCAGTTCGATAACTGTGACCGCGGTCACAGAACTGGCCGCCATCATCAGTGACGTCGATACTGCGCCAGAATTTGTCCAGCAATGTTCGCAGTGAGACCTGCGCGGGATCAAATTCAACCTTGACCGCCTCATAATGACCGCCACGGCCCGCCGAGACCGACTTGTAACTCGGGTTCGAACTGGTGCCCCCGGTATAACCTGAGGTTGTTGCAGTGACCCCGGTCACGCTGTCAAAATCGGATTCGACACACCAGAAACAACCGCCAGCCAGGATCACCGAGTCCGTCGCCGCCGTCGCCGTCCATCCAAGAAGCGCGAAACCCGCCGCCGCAACCAGCAACCGGGCTTTCTGCCAAACCGCGTTCAGGGGCAAGATACGGTGCGGCTCTCTCAAATTGCGCTTTCTCTCATTGGTGCGCTGCATCATGTGAAATTCCTTTCTCTTTTCCTTGCGGTCACGAACCTGTTGATTTTGGCGCGGCTTCACTCGAGCTGACCCGTTGCCGCCGCTGGCCAAGCAGGCGCAATCTCAACGCATTGAGGCGGATAAATCCGGATGCATCCTGTTGGTCATACGTACCCTGGTCATCTTCAAAAGTCACATGTTCCTGCGAGTAAAGTGAATATTCCGACTGACGGCCAACAGTTTGTGCGCTGCCCTTGTAAAGCTTGATTCGGACGGTACCGGTGACGTATTCCTGACTATGGTCAATCAGTGCCTGTAACATTTCTCTCTCAGGACTGAACCAAAAACCATTATAGATCAATTCCGCGTAGCGCGGCATCAATTCGTCCTTGAGGTGGGATGACCCGCCATCGAGGGTGATCTGTTCGATACCGCGATGCGCTTCGAGCAAAATGGTGCCTCCCGGCGTCTCGTAGATGCCACGAGATTTCATTCCCACGAAACGATTCTCAACAAGATCAAGTCTGCCAATGCCGTGACGCCCCCCAATCCTGTTCAGTTCTTCCAGGAGTTGTGCCGGCGACATGTCGGTGCCATTGACGGCAACACCATCGCCTGACCGAAACGTGATGTCGATCCATTCAGGCTGGTCGGGTGCCGATTCCGGGTCCACGGTACGCTGATACACGTATACCGGCGCAGCCTCTCCCGGATCTTCCAAAACCTTCCCTTCGGAAGACGTATGCAGCAGATTGGCGTCAACAGAGAACGGCGCGTCACCGCGCTGGTCTTTGGCGATTGGAATCTGGTGTTTTTCAGCGAAGGCGAGCAGTTTGGAACGACTGGTCAAACGCCATTCGCGCCACGGCGCAATCACCCGGATCGATGGATCAAGAGCATAGGCAGCGAGTTCAAACCGGACCTGATCATTTCCCTTGCCGGTGGCACCATGTGCGATCGCGTCGGCTCCCGTTTCATGCGCGATTTCAATCAGTCTCTTGGCAATCAACGGCCGTGCGATCGATGTGCCGAGCAGGTAGAGCCCTTCGTAAACGGCATTGGCACGGAACATCGGGAAGATATAGTTGCGAGCAAATTCCTCGCGCAAATCTTCGATGCGGATATCACGAATCCCCAGCATTTCGGCCTTCTTGCGCGCCGGCTCAAGCTCTTCGCCCTGGCCAAGATCGGCGGTAAAGGTGACCACTTCTGCACCATATTCGGACTTCAGCCACTTGAGAATGATCGATGTATCGAGGCCACCTGAATAGGCGAGCACCACTTTCTTAACTGGTTTCATCAGGAATTTCCGCTCCACCCGGTTTTTCATCTAAGGCCCGTTGACAATTATCGTGCGGCCACCACGCCGGCCATCAGGTAAATCCC
>JAPOTI010000023.1 GCA_026709265.1 Paracoccaceae bacterium
AGCTTCATGAATCCCTGCCCTCATCATTGGGGGCCGCACAGACCTGCACGATGAATGCCTGCCCCTCATGCCGGTTGCCGTGCCAGAGGAAGCCCTTGATCCGGCGGAGATACCGGTCCAGCATCTTGGCCGCGTCGTCATGGTGATGCGCCAGCCCCTTCACATATTGCCGCCGGACCGTGATCCGCATGGTGATCGGGAACCCGTCGCGGATATGTTCGGATGCCGGGGCCAAGTTGATGACCGTGTCCCCGCCATCCGTCATGAAGGTCACGGGCTGGCTCTCCTGCCAGCCCGGGTCTTTCAGGATCGTGTGCAGGCGTCGTTTGGGCTTTGCGTCATGGCATTGCACAAGACCCAGATAGCGGCGCGGCGCTCCCGGGGGATTGATTTGCCCACCGTCACTTCAAAATGCGTCTGGCCGTCTTCACGGGAGCGGATATAACCCCCATCAATCCCCACCGTGATCGATCCGTCGGGATTGGGGAGTTCGGCGCTCAGAATCTCGCATGTGTCTGATCAGGTACATTGCCCCACAATTTGCGGGACTCTCGAATTCCAGCGCGGGTCTTTCACAATCCTGTTTCCAAGGAAGGTGAGGTCCAGGCTACAGATTAATTTTCCACTGTCAGCCACTGCCGCGCACGAGCAGATTGCTGGATATGCGAAACCAGGTTCTGGATTCGCATCCCGGCGCGAAAATTGAATGGTTCGGCTTCATCTTTTGCAATGGCAGTCAGGAAACCTGCAGCTTCAATCGTCTTGAGATCGTTGAACCCGATTTGATGGCCGGGTGCGACGCAAAACCGGCCGTAGGGTGGATGGTCGGGAGACGCCTCGATTCGCCGAAATCCCTGTTGACCCACGGAGTCACCAGCCGAGTAGAAATGCAACTCGTTGAGATGTTCCTGGCTGAAGCCTATCGCGCCCTTGGACCCGTGGATTTCAAAATCATGCTGCATCTTGCGACCGGTCGCAATCCAATTCCCTTCGATTGACCCGCTCGCACCATTCGCAAAGCGCAGAAATGCCCGGCCAATATCGTCAACCAGAACGGCACGGCGGCGGTGCCCTTTCTCAGGTCTTTCGCTGATCACCGTGACGCAATCTCCCATCACCTCGGTGATCGGGCCGAGGAAGAACTCCGCGGTGGCGAGGGCATGGCTGCCAAGATCAGCAAGGGCACCACCGCCGTCTGGATCATGCCTGAAAGTGTAGGGACTCTCAGAATTCGCCATATAATCCTCGGCATGCAAACCCCGATAGCTGTAAATTTCTCCCAGCTCTCCTGCGGAAATCATGTCGCGGGCAAGAGCAAACATCGGATTGCACAGATAATTGAATCCAACCTGTGTCTTGATCGATGCTGCCTCTGCAGCCCGCGTCAATTCTTCGGCTTCGCGCGTTTGCGGTGCCAGTGGTTTTTCACAATAGACGTGCTTTCCGGTCGCAATCGCCGCGAGTGCCATCTCCTTGTGAAGTGCGTTGGGGGCCGTGATTGAAACGATATCGATTTCTGTGTTTTCGGTCACGTGATGCCAGTTCCGCGTCACGTGAGAGAATCCATGTGAACGTGCAATTGAATGCGCGGACAATTCATCAATATCAGCGACGGTATGGAGTTCGATCTCCACACCCAGATCGAATAATCGTGGCGCGGCAGAATAGGCAAGGGCATGGGCCTTTCCCATGAAACCAGTGCCGATCAGACCGACTCTAAGCTTGGGACGCAACATGTCTGCCTTCAATGATCAGTGTGCCACAACGAATCGCCGCTTCGTCGCGAGAACCGGGCACCATTTCTCGGTCATTCCCTGTTATCCTTGGCAGATGTCATTTTGCCCCATGATGGCTATGTCAGTTCGTCAGTTCTGACCGTGCGGCCCTCAGCGACTGAGAGACCACAGGCATCGGCGAGCAGCAATGCGATTCGACCATCCTCAAAGCCAACCGGTACGGATGCCTGACCAGCGACCACAGCAGCAAAATGGTCGATTTCCGCGAGAAAGGCCTCACGGTAACGTTCAATGAAGAAATGCTGCAGCTTGGCTGCCGCACCGGTGGTTTCAGCACCATATCGTGTCAACTCGTTTTCGCGGCGATTGCCTGAAATCACCATACCCTGTGACCCAAAGATCTCGACCCGTTGGTCATAACCATAAATGGCTTTGCGGGAATTCGTTATCATCGCCTGTCTTCCTGACTCGCTGACAAGCGTCACGGTGACTGTGTCGAAATCATTGCATCTGACCATGAGTTGCGGATCGACCAGACGTGACCCGCTGGCTGACACGGTGGCAATGTCTTCATCAAGAATGAATCGCGCCAGATCAAGGTCATGAATCGTCATATCCCGATAGATACCACCGGAGGTTTCAATGTAGCCGTCAGGGGCCATGCCAGGATCGCGGGAGGTGATGATGACCTGATGGATCTCTCCGATCTCCCCGCAAGCGGCTGCTTTTCGCGCCGCTGCATGACCCGGGTCAAACCGTCGCACAAATCCAAGCATCACCGGAACATTCGATCCCGCAATGCGTTTCTTTAATCGATTCACCCGCTCAAGGGATAAGTCGATTGGCTTTTCGCAGAGTACAGGCTTTCCAGCATTCACGCTCGCTTCGAGCAGTTCAACATGCGTCGAGGTCGGCGCGGCGATCAGAACAGCGTCGACCGCAGGCGACTCAATTGCCTCCGCTGTCGAAGAAAATTCGGTGACATTGTGTCTTTTCGCCACGCTGGCGGCTGATCGTGGATCGATATCGAAAACACCAGCAAGCTCAGTCTTTGAATGTGCCGCAATATTGTCCGCATGCATGCGCCCGATGCGCCCACACCCCAGTACGACTATGCGTGGTTTCATCCTACCATTTATCCGTCAGTTGATCCGAAAAGGAGCTTCTGTCATGCGCGGGTCAGACGCCACATGGGGAAGCCCGCCGAACAGCAGTGCAAGCACAGGATTATGCATACCGTTCATCAGGAGTCTTCGACCCCGTAACCGTCAAGCATGTCCATGGTGTCGTCGATTTGCTTCTTCGTGAGCAAGACAGGACCTCCGGCTTGCATGGCGAGGTAATATTGTCGAGCGATGGTCTCGAGTTCAACGGCGCGCCACATGGCCTGTTCAATTCCCATACCGACCGCGACTGTTCCGTGATTGGCCAGCAGGCAGGCTTGACGTCCCTCCATCGCCGCCACCACGAAATGCGCCAATTCAGGAGAACCAAAGGTGGCATATTCCGCACAGCGCACATCAGTGCCACCAAAGGCAGCAATCATATAGTGGCAGGAGGGAATGGTCTTGTGCATGATGGCCAGGCTCGTACCGTAAGGAGGGTGCGCATGAACGACAGCGGTGACATCAGCCCTGGTCTTCATCAACATCCAATGTATGCGCCATTCGGTCGAGGGCCGTCTGGGTCCATCCCACGCACCAGTCATATCCCCTGACAGATCAAGTGAAGCGATCATTTCAGGAGTCATTTTCCGGTAAGGGACAGCTGACGGAGAAATCAGCATGCGATCCTGAAACCGGATGGAAATATTGCCAGAGGCTCCCTGATTCAGTCCGGTCGCATTCATCTCAAGACAGGCTGTGACGATATCCTTGCGGGCCTGTGTTTCGGTTGCCATCAATCGTCCTTACTTTCATGCCGTGACAGCGTGATGACCTTTTCTGCACGAGCGCCGATTACGATACAACTTCATTATCGCCTTGCCGACAACAAATGACCGACGATTTCACAAAATCCTGCACCACTTTCGGAATTTGCAACCCATCGTGGCGTGGCACTGAGCTGATCGCTGAAATGCAATACATTGGCAACGGCACAGGAATTTTCAAAAAATTCGAACATCGGCGAATCATTTGGACTGTCGCCGATGAAAACGAATGCTGGATTTGAGTCGCTGACATCCTCATCAAGGATATCTGCGGCGAAAAGGCGAGTCATTGAGAGTTTGTCGTAGTCTCCAAACCAGCCATTGACATGGATGGACGAAACTTTGGCGACAGCACCTTCTTCCGCAAAGATGTCCGCGATACGCTGTACGTCATGCGGGGCAAGTGGTTTGACATCCTCACAATAATCAACCGCGAGATCGGCGATTCGAAACAGCTGGTCGGCAGAGATCGCCGCACCAGGCACCTCGTTGACCAGTCGTTCACGAATGCGATCAAATCGATCACTACGCAAAATCTGTGAATCCAGACTCGGATGGTGACGTCGCCGCATTCGCCGAAGCCGAATGTCATAAGCGTAATAGAAAGCACCGTTTTCCCCGACCACGCCGTGTACCGGCCAAAGACGGGCGATCATGTCACACCAGCCAGCAGGCCGACCGGTAATTGGAACAACTGCGATGCCCGCCTCCGAGAGCTTCTCCATGGAACGGTAGGCGGTAGCTGTCAGGCGGCCATCGGTGGTGATCGTGTCATCAATATCACAGAGTACAAAACGCACATTGCGGGCCGTTTCCAGCGGCATGTCATAAATCGGGCGCAAAGTTCATTCCTCCGCGGCGGCCAAAGCATCAAGGATTCCGCTTGCACCTGCCAGATCTGCAAAGGAGAAACGATCTCGCATTTCGTGTGCATGCATGACCGCTTCGCGGTACAAGCCAACATCAATTCCAAGCGCCTTGGCTGTTGTCTTTCCACCGGCTGTTTGCAGCCAGTTGCGCATCTCATCGACCGGAATGGCGAATTCCCGACATTCGGCGCGCAATTCTGGCCAGATTTGTTCAAGTTTCGTATTCAACTGTTCAGCGCGTGCTGGATCAATCGCCTTCTTCTGCCTCTGCTCACGGCATTGCGCTGCGATATCAGGTCCCATACGCCGCGCCATATCGTCATAGTCAATGACAACGGGTTTGATTTTCGGAGGTTTCTCGCCAGCGAGCAGATGTTGCTGAATACGCGCCATGGTGAGTGTGGCGACTCCAACCTGTTCTCCATGCAGTGAGCCCGGGTGCCGTTCACCGGCAAAACAATCAATATAGTGAGAGATCTGATGCTCACCCATTGAACCATGATTTGAGACACCGGTGAACGTGATTCCCAACCCACAAAGTGTGAGCACCCGAAACAGCGTTCCGATCGCATCAATGTCACCCCGCGGGATATCGGCAGCTCGCCGGATCAGTTGTAATTCGTCAGGAATTTCAATCAGGTAGGGTTCATGACGATACTCTGTTCCGAGGAGCCGATGCGACATCCACCAGTCGATTTGTGCGACCGAACGGCACAGTGAGTCGCCAAAACCAGCGGCATTGAGGCGTGCTGGTGCCGCCGCGCAAATCTGTAGATCGACAAAGAATCCAGCCGGAAGATGGGCCGACAGTGAAACTTTCAGTCCGCTATCAAGTGTGATGGAAGCGGTTGAAGAGGTATAGCCGTTCATCGACCCAGCGGTCGCAAAGACACAGTAGGGACGCCGCAACTGATAGGTTGAAAACTTCACCAGATCGTTGATTGTCCCGGAGCCCACGGCGATTGCGGAATTGTAATCTGCGAGCTGTGACGTCAGCTTGCGTATGGTTGACATATCGGCATGGGGGCAATCAAGAATGATCTGGGTCCCATCCTCCTCTTTGAGCAGGTTTTGAATCAACCGCGCGGCTGGAGACGCGTGGATTTCTGTATCTGAAACGACGGCGAAAGGCGGCCTCAATCCAAGATCAAGGACCAGTCCTGCCTCCATACAATCCAATGATTCTTCAATGACAATCCGACAGTCGAAGGATGAACGAATCTGTTTACCGGTCAAGGGATTGATCCATGTGCCGGCACAAATGTCATCAATGAGCTGCGTCCAATCGCCCGTCCGCGGACCGCTACGGGCCAGGGCAGAAACATGATGGCTCATGATATGATTTCCCAATTCATCTGGTGGCTTGTCATCGCGTGAGGTCCGGAAAACCTGCAACGCCGGCAGTTGATGCCGAGCAAATTCCCGTTTGACATTGCGTTACGCAGCCAGAAAGTGTCAAGTCCGGGTTAAGGTATGCAAGATGATTTGTCATTTTGCAGGTTGAACAAGGGAAGACCATTGGAATTTGTGATTGGAATTGACAGTTCAACGCAATCAACCAAGGCCATAGCCTGGGATTGCAATGGCAACTCCCTTGCGGAGGGACGCTCATCTATTCCCATGTCCGAACTCGGAGATGGGGGTTTTGAACAGAATCCTGAAGATTGGTGGGTATCCTTCATTGCCGCGGTCAGCGAGCTTGGCACACAGATTGATCTCTCCAAAGCCCGGGCAATCGCCATATCCAACCAGCGCGAAACGGTCGGTTTTCTGGATCAGAATGGAGAGGCGATTCGTCCGGCATTGGTTTGGCTTGATGAGCGGGCACGGGATTCTGTTGCCGAATTCAATGCCGAATTCAGTCCGGAATTCCTCCACAGGATTACCGGCAAACCACCTGACTTGACCCCTGTTGTCTACCGTCTCTACTGGCTGGCAAAACATGAACCCGGAACGCTCGCGGCGACCCATATCATCGTTGATGTGCATGGATATCTGACCCTCCGGTTGACCGGGAAATATTGTGCCAGCTGGACCAGTGCCGATCCGATGGGGTGTTTCGATATCACCACGAAGGAATGGTCCGAAGAGATTATCTTCAGCATCGGGCTCAGTCGTTCTCAGTTTGCCGGTGCGATGCAACCTGGCAGTTGCATTGGAATGGTGAGCGAAGCAGCTGCTGAGGCAACAGGATTGCCACGGGGTCTTGTCGTGATCGCCGCTGGTGGAGACGGGCAATGTGCCGGACTCGGAGTCAATGCTGTGCGTGCCGGACGGGCCTATCTTAATCTGGGCACAGCACAAATCATGGGTGCCTGGGGAGCCGAACCCATTGCAGCGCGTGACTGGCGGACAATGTGTTCACCGACGGGAGATGGCTATTTCTACGAAGGCGTGTTGCGGGCGGGGACTTTTCTGATTGACTGGTTTGTGCGGAAATTTCTGGCATCTGAGTCGGATCCTGCAGTTCTGTCCGCACTGGAGGACCAGGCCAGCGAGTTGCCAGTCGGCAGCCACGGAGTCGTCGTTAGCCCCTATCTGTCGGGATGCATGAATCCGCATTGGCGGATGGATGCTGCCGCGGCCATTGTCGGAATGCGGGCCGATCACGGATCGTGTCATGTCTACCGAGCGATACTCGAAGCGCTCACGGGCGAAGCGGTACGTACAGTCATTGCCATGAAGGCAAGGGGTGTCGCGATTGACAGGATAATCGCCGTCGGCGGGGGTGCCAATTCCCGGTTGTGGTGCCAGATGCTTGCCGATGCCAGTGGATTGCCGCTGCAGGTCAGCGACTCGCTTGAAGCCTCGTCATTGGGGGCGGCGGTGACCGCTGCCAAAGGTCTCGGGTGGTATCCTGATTTCGATTCCGCCGCCGCGGGAATGACGCATGCACGCGATCCTCTGGAACCATCTTTGCGGAATCGTGTGGCGTGGGGATCTTTGTTGGAGCGTCAGGATCAGCTCAATCGATTACTGATTACGCAGACATAAATCCTGGCTGCACCATCATAGGATTTTTGAGAATGATGTCAGTCACAAAGAACGATCACCGGTTAGGTGGCGATGTGCTCTCATGCGGTTTCGCACGCTGGATTGAAATGTTCGGCGAAATGGGTGCATCCGGCCACCACCGGAACAGGACTGGTTTTCAGGACCGATGGCACGGACGAGAAGATTCTTGATCCCTTCCGTCCGCGCCCAAATTCTACCGATGCGGGTGCTACCGACACGCCGTATCGGATTCTGAGATTTTTGAAGAACTGCACTGCGTATTGCCGGTGCAGCGGAAGCTGATGGTCAACCGTCGCAGGCTGTCTTAAGTGCCTTGGCAAAAACCATTCGAGGAGCCAGATGTGCCTCCTTTACGAATGATTGGCCGGTTTGAGGATTCCTCACAGTCCGTGCGGGCTTTTGCCGGCCTTCAATTTTACCAATACCGGGGAGTGTGACGGCACCGCCACCTGCAACGGTTTCGGTGACCACGGAAGAAAGCGCCATGATCACTTGATCAACATTTTTGGGTCCGAGGCTGCCATCTTCGAGTGAATCTGTCACTGCTGCGATCAGTTCGGCCTTTGTCAAGGGTTTGATTGCCATTAAAATAACCTTCCTTCTTTTCGGGTTTCATTTTGAAGCGAATTGAGATGCAATAGGCTCAATACCAGTGTTGTCAACCAAATTGCTTGCTATTTGTAAAGCCTATACGGGAAGAAAATTCACCATATATTGTTCACAAAAAAGCAGTTTCCTCAAAACTGCGTAATTTTCGTGAATGGAGATGTTCAAGGGGCATTTCACGAAGCGACTCCATCGCGCGAATGCCAATACTGAGATGTGTCTCCACCTGGCTCTGGTAGAAGCGTGTCGCCATTCCAGGCAGTTTGAGTTCACCTTGGAGGGGTTTGTCCGAAACGCAGAGGAATGTGCCATAGGGAACACGGTAACGGAATCCATTGGCAGCAATGGTTGCCGATTCCATATCCATCGCAATGGCCCGCGACTGACTGAGACGCCGCAAATGGCCAGCTTTGATACGGAGTTCCCAGTTCCGGTTGTCGACAGAAGCTACAGTTCCGGTTCGCATGATGCGTTTCAGTTCATAACCTTTGAATTCGGTGACTTCGGCGACGGCATTTTCCAGAGCGATCTGAATTTCGGCGAGTGCAGGTATGGGGACCCAGACCGGAAGATCATCATCCAGGACCTGGTCTTCGCGCAGATAGGCATGGGCGAGCACATAGTCGCCCAAACTCTGTGTATTTCTGAGGCCGGCACAATGCCCAACCATCAGCCAGGCACGGGGGCGGAGAACCGCGATATGGTCGGTCGCCGTTTTGGCATTGGATGGACCAACACCAATATTGACCAGGGTAATCCCGTTCCCATCACGACGTTTGAGATGATAGGTGGGCATCTGCGGCATTCGGTCGGGTTTGCGTAACGCGTCATTCGGATCCGTGAGAGAGATTTCTCCGGGTGCCACCAGTTCGGTATAGCCGGATTGTGGATCGGCGAGCCTTTTACGGGCATATTCAGTGAACCCGTCAACATAGAATTGATAATTGGTGAACAGGACAAAATTCTGAAAATGATCGGCTTTGGTGGCGGTATAGTGCCGCAACCGTGCCAAGGAATAGTCGACCCGCTGCGCAGTGAATGGTGCTAATGGCTTGACCCCTTCGTCATCCAGAATCTTAACTCCATTGACGATATCATCGTTGATATTGCTGAGATCGGGCACGTCGAAAGCATCGCGCAGGGGGACTTCGAGAGATCCCTGAAAATGATCAATTTCACCTGAGTCCCCGAATGCGAAATGCACCGGAATCGGTACTGATGATTGCGCGACCGTGACCGGTACGCGGTAATTCCTCAAAAGCAGGCTGATTTGTTGCCTGAGATAGGAACGAAACAGGTCGGGGCGCGTGATCGTCGTGGCGAACTCTCCCATTCCGTAAACATGACCAAAAGACAGACGGCTGTCGGCACCGATATGGGTTTCGATGGCAATCCGCAGTTCAGGATAGAAGGCCCGAAATCTCTGCCCACAACTGCCCTCACACATCGTCTGACACAGACTATGCCGCAGAAATTCGGTTGCTTCGTCATATAATTCTTCGAGTTTCGTGACCGCGCGCGCGGCATCATCGATTGTGATCGGTTGGCGGCGTGGCGGTGAGACAAAATGTCCATCAATCTTCATCATTCAATCTTCATCAAATGGGCTGACCAGTTTGAATGACACGGCATCGACAAGCCCAAGATCGGAAATCCGCAATTCGGGGATAACTGGCAAGGCAAGGAGAGAATGCTGCATGACAGCGTTATTCAACTGACAGCCGCATGCGGCGAGTTCGGTATTCAGTTGCATGACCGTTGCAGCCACCTCCTGAGCAGGAAGCGGTGACATCAGTCCGGCAACCGGCAGGTGCACAGAGGCAATTTCCGCATCATCTCTCCACAGGGAAATGCCGCCCTGGATGGTTCCGAGTCGATTGGCGGCCTGCGCCATCAATAACGGGTCGGTGCCGACGACAATCATATGGTGACTGTCATGCGCAATCGTGGAGGCAAGGGCCATTGATCCCCGATAGCCAAACCCACGCACCAGCGCATTGACAACATGACCTGTACGCCGATGGCGTTCAACCAGCGCAATGTGACAGATATCCTGTTCTGGATCACTTTTGACGAAGCCATGACATACTGGCAGGATGGCCTTGAGATGTTTCGTTGGGGCTTGATTCTCAACGACGCCGATCACCTTGCAACGAACTGATGATGCGGCACCATTCGGGGCTTTCAGCCGAAAATCGTGCGCGTCGAGCGTCCTGCCCAGCTTGACAGTGTTGAGCGCTGCGACTGGCCAATCAAGGCGGGGTGTCTCGATGAGCAGTTTTCCCTGCGATGCCAGATGTCGTCCGCGGGCAAACACGTCGCTGACAGGAAGCTCAGTCAGGCAGTCCGTCAGAAACAGGTCGGCGCGGCGACCCGGCGCGATGGACCCGATTTCGCGCTCAAGCCCAAAATGTTCAGCCACGTTGATCGTCGCCATTTGCAGGGCCACCAACGGTGCGCAGCCACAGTCTATCGCGTGTCGAACGACACGATCCATATGCCCGTCTTCCACCAGAGTGGCACAGAAACAGTCATCGGTGCAGAGAATAAAGTGACGCGGATCCAATCCCTTCTCGGTGATCGCCGTAATCTGGCTGGCTACATCATACCAGGCTGAACCCAGTCGCATCATGCTGCGCATTCCCTGACGTACACGGCTGATCGCATCAGTCTCCCGGGTGCCTTCATGATCGTCGGCGGGTCCGCCTGCCAGATAGGCATGAAAGTCGACCCCGAGGTCAAGTGATGCATAATGTCCGCCGACGGTCTTGCCAGCTGCCTGCGTTGCTGCAATTTCCGCAAGCATTTGCTGATCGCCGGCCACCACATCGGGAAAATTCATCATCTCCCCGAGTCCGATGATCCCGGGCCAGGCCATGGCTTCCGTGACATCTTCCGGCGTGATACAGCGACCGGTGGTCTCGAGTCCGGGCGCCGAGGGCGCACAAGAGGGCATCTGCATGTAGATGTTGATCGGCTGCATCAGCGACTCGTTCAGCATCAAACGCACGCCATCGATTCCAAGAACATTGGCGATCTCGTGAGGATCGGCGAAGAGTGTCGTCGTTCCATGGGCAATGATCGCTTCGGCAAATCGCGCCGGCGTCAGCATCCCCGATTCAATATGCATATGTCCATCGCACAGGCCCGGCACGGCATATTTGCCATCAGCTTCAATGATAACTGTGTCTTCGCCCACACAATGACTGGCATCCTCACCGCAATAGGCAAAACGGCCGGCACTGACTGCAAGGTCGGTATTGGGGATCAGTTCACGACTCTGCACATTGACCCAAACGGCCCCGCGCACGACCAAATCCGCCGGGCGTCTTCCCGCGGCGACGTCGACCAGTTGACGCAATGACTGGTGCCAGGGCGCTATCGTGAAACTGTCGTGCATCGGCGGTGACCTGGTCCATTGATCTTCGAAGCATGGAAAGATGTCAAAGCACCATGTCCATGAAACAAGACAGGAAACCAACCTACGGGTCAAGTCTCCTCGCGGCGGTAATCAGTATCCACCTCTGATTCTGCTGTCAAATTCGTGCGGTCAGTGACGGATACCAGGCCCCGAAAACCAGACATATCGATCTGTCGGTTTCTGCAGACGACAAATGTGAATTGCACGGCACCAACGGGAGGCCAGCTCTTTCGGGATCTGATATGATTCCGTAACTGCTCACCCCCATGATTCCGTCCTGATGCCGGGCCGCCCGCAGGCGCGGG
>JAPOTI010000037.1 GCA_026709265.1 Paracoccaceae bacterium
ACCGAGAAGATCAGGAAAGGAATGAAATACATGCTGATCACCGCCGCTGCCTACAGGTCATTCAAGCGACAGCAGTCGATGACGGTGTCAACTATGGACTAGTGACAGGGGCCGCACCCTGGTCACCCCGCGCACCGGGTTGCTGACACGACGTTTCGCAACACACAAGGGCGGTATTGACCGCCTTTCCCTAACGGGACACAGCATGAACCGGATGCTGACCGATCTCCTCCGCCAGTCCCGGCGGCGCCCGGCACCTATCAATGTCACACACTTGACTCTGCATCATTCCCCTGCATTTTGATCTTCTCCCATGTCCTGATTGCCAACACACTCTCGGCGAGGGTCCGCATGCCCTGCCACAGCTTCTCTGTCACGCGCCCGCCGCCAGATCATCGGGCTGATCCCAAGAAGACGAACCTTCAACTGATAAATCTGCGGAGCCTCCGACAGGCATGACGTCTGGCACCCGCACAGATCGCATGCAACGGCCCCACACTTTGCGGTGCTCTCCCGGGTACGGCGCGGGGCGCGAACGGATAGACGGGTGGCCATGCTGAGAGTTGAGAACTGTCGTCTCCTGAACAGGGAAACAGGGAATCTGTGGCGGATTGGAACGGTCAATCGTCAAAATCTGGCCGTTTGTCATCCCTGTCGTGCGTCAGGGGCCTACAGGGTACTCCAAAGCAACAATCCGTAGAAATATTCTCTTGTTTGTTACTCTTTAACGGAGCTGAACGTGCAAACTATACGATGCCCCCCAATTGCGGGTGTTCGGCGATACCGGTTTTCGGATAGACCAGGCCACCTGAAATGACGAGTTTTGCAGCATCCTCAACAGTCATTTCAAGATAGACAATACTGTCTTCAGGGACGAAAAGTAGGAAGCCAGATGTCGGGTTGGGCGTTGTGGGGACGAATACGCTGACAAATTTGCGTTCTGTGTTAAGATTCTCACGAATCTCGCCCTGAGCATCATTGGAATAAAAAGCAATTGCCCAGGTTCCGGCAAGGGGATATTCGATCAGGCAAACACGATCAAATGACATGGCTGACTTGTCAATGAGGGCTTCTGCGATTTGCTTCAATCCACGATAGACTGAACGCACCACCGGCATTTGGGCCACCAGCATTTCACCACGCGACAGAAGCCAACGTCCAATGAGACCTTTGGCAATATACCCTATAATCACAGTAAAGATCAGAAAAACGGCGAGCCCGGCACCACGAATGTTGATGCCAAGAAACGATGCCGGCTGATATCGCTCAGGGATTAAAGGCAAAACCCAGGAATCAATAACCCCCACCACGGTCCACACCAAATAGATCGTCAAACCAACGGGAGCGACAACAACCAGACCAGTAATGAAGTTTGCCCGAAGAGCTGAAAATATCTTCAAAATTTGACCTTCCCACAAAAGACAGACCAGTGGAATCGACAAGTTTCAACCGCCAGCTCAATCCGATCACGACGGTTAATGAATAAAATGACTGTGATGGATTCTGAAATGCAAAGATGTGGTTGACAATTCATTGGTCAAGCTTGCCGAAACATGTCGCAATCTGAGCTGCCAGCTTCGCATTGTTATGAACAAGACTCATATTTGCCCGCACCGTTTCACCCTCAGACAGCTCAGCCAGACAGCTCAGCAGGTAAGGCGTCACGTGTTTTCCAGTAATATCTTCCAAAGACGCTTGTTTGAGAGCTTCATCAATCCACGCTTCAACCTGCGATAAAGGAATCTCGGATTCCTCAGGAATAGGATTGGCAGCGAGAATTCCACCACCCATACCCAACTGTCGGCGCATGGCTAAAGAATTCGCAAAATCCACGGGATCATCTACCACTATTGAAGAGCGAATTCCCGAGCAACGCGACCAGAATGCTGGAAGTTCCCTTAACTCATAGGCAAGGACTGAAACCCCCAAAGTCTCCAACATTTCATACGTTTTGCGCAGATCAAGAACAGCCTTGGCGCCCGATGCGACGACGATAATCTGCGTGTGGCAAAACTCAAGTAAGTCTTGTGAGATATCATAGGTTTCTACAACATTTCTATGAACACCGCCAATTCCACCGGTCGCAAACACACGGATTCCGGCCAAATTCGAACAGATCATTGTCGCGGACACCGACGTGGCGGCTGTTATACCTGCGGTCAAGATCAGCGGAAGTTCAGCCCGTCCCGCTTTGGGCAATTCAATACCTGAACCCAACATTTCGATTTCATCTGGGTTCAAACCGATCCTGATGACGCCGTCAATTATAGCAATGGTTGCCGGTATCGCACCCTGATTCCGAATCTCACCCTCGGCAGCAACAGCGGTAACAATATTCTCGGGTTGTGGCAGACCTTGGGCAATGATTGATGATTCAAGTGCCACCACCGGAGTCCCACTCGAAATTGCGTCCGCGACTTCCTCTGTCACTTCCATTGGCAAGTCACGCATTATGTATGTGCCTCTTCGCCAATCATCGCCGCTTGATGCGCCATCATAAGACTTTGGTGACGTTCAAAACCACGTCGTCGTGCAATCAGATGTACGGCGGCAAACCGGTCACCCGCCCCGGTCTGAAGCGGCATGATACATGTCCTTGGCTTCACGGTCACGATTGAGTCGTCGTGACCATCAGCCGCAGCCCGCTGACCATCGGTAATCACGAAACAACGATAACCCGCTGCCATCAGTGCTTGCGCCGCACGGTATGAGTCGGTCAATGACGTGTCCATCAGATGCTCTGCCTCAAAACGATTCAGATATAGTGAAAAACGGTGCCGACAGGAAACTGTCTGCAGTCCACAAACTTTTTTCTTCGATGCGGCGACATATACGATTCTGGCGGACGAAGCCGCATGGCTGTTGCCAAGTCGGTCAAGAAAGTCTGCCGACATATTACCATCGACAATCATGGTGGGTCGACAGTTGATCGTGGACTGTTTCTGAAGCCATGTCTTAGCAGATTCGAACATCACTGACTCGCTGCGTTCAAGACAGTTGCAATCGGCAACCGCGGCCACCAATGATTCGTTATCTTCAATCGCAATATATCTGTCAGTGACCATAGACGATTGGAGGATCATCCATTCGGTATTCACGCCAGCCTTCTCAACATGGCGGATGAGGTCTTCTCCTTCAATATCATCCCCCGTTGCTGCCATGAGACTCACGGGAACCTTGCTGCGCGCAATGGCAAGCGCCACTGTTGCTGCAACACCTCCGACGCGTCGCTGAACATTTCCTGGGAGGTCGTCGCCAAGAGCGAAAGGGGAGGTCACCTTACCCAAAATATCCCAATGGACGGCTCCAATGACCAGCAATTCATTTTCCGCCAACATATGTGCCATCATTTCAGTCACTAATCCGGTCAATTGCTGCAACCAAGGTTCAGCCTGTACACCAATATCGAGTCCAGAAAATGTCCCCAGGCATCAATTTCATTGTATTTGGCGACCAAATGATCTTGTCAAGCTGAACATGACGCCGTAAAGGGCCTGTTCAAATTCACAGACGGGAGTTTGGGCAATGCTGCTAAGACAGGCAGCTTCTGTCCTCCGGTTGGATCATGATCCTGTAATCTCGTCGCGGCATAAACCGGGAAGGAAACCAAATGTCAGCCCCTGAATTTACGATGCGCCAGCTGATTGAAGCTGGCGTCCATTACGGTCACCAAGCGCACCGGTGGAACCCGCTCATGGCCGAGTATATCCACAGCAAGAGAAACGGTATCCATATTATTGATCTGACGCGGACAGTGCCAATGTTGGATGCCGCCCTTAAAATTGTGTCGGAAACAGTGGCGGGGGGAGGGAGCATCCTTTTTGTTGGCACCAAACGACAGGCACAAGAACCGATCAAAGAAGCGGCACGCGCGAGTGCCCAGTTCTACATCAATCAGCGATGGCTGGGAGGTACGCTGACCAATTGGAAGACTGTTTCCAACTCGATCAAACGGTTAAATTCAATTGATGAACAGTTGGAAACTGGAATCGAAGGACTGACCAAGAAAGAACTCCTGGGAATGCGGCGTGAACAGGCAAAACTGCATGCTTCGCTGGGTGGGATCCGCGAAATGCGTGGTCTGCCATCGATGCTGTTCGTTATTGATGTCAACAAGGAGGCAATTGCGATTGCCGAGGCTGCCAAGCTCGGAATACCGGTCGCGGCGGTCGTAGACAGCAACTGCCCACCCGAAAATATTGACTATCTCATCCCCGGTAATGACGATGCGTCGCGCGCAATTGCGCTCTATTGCGATCTCATGTCCCGGGCTGCAATTGCCGGGCTGCAACAAGAGATTCGTGAGCGCGGTAAGGATCTCGGCGAGTCCGATGAAATGATTCAACAGACAGATTCAATGCTGTCAATTGAAAGCGGGAATTCGAAAGCAGAAAGAGACTCACAGGCAGGTATTGCGGAGGTGCAGGATACAATCCCTGAACAGGGACCAAGCACCAGCTCAGAAGAGCCTCCGCAGACTGAAACATCGCAGAAAGACGAAGCCGGAGAGACCCCTGTTGTGGAAGAGGAAAATGGCGTGAAAACCACTGAATCGGTGGAACCTGGAGGGACCAAGTCTAACGGAGAAAACGCTTCTCCCGATGATCAGACATAAGATGCGGAACCAGACATCAGGACCGCACAGCAACCACGATTCGACAACATGAATATTGGCGACGTTTGTCAAAACCCGCAATGCCATTCGTCAATGGCTATACGACAGGATAAACTCTAGCCAAGGAGAGAATAAATGACGATTTCAGCTGCTTTGGTCAAAGAGCTTCGTACCCGAACCGGTGCAGGAATTATGGATGCAAAAAAGGCACTGGTGGAGACAGATGGAAACATTGAAGGCGCAATAGATTGGTTGCGCACGAAAGGTATTGCCAAAGCTGCCAAGAAATCAGGTCGTAAAACAGGAGAGGGGCAGATCGGTGTCTGCGTTGATGGAAAGACCGGCATTTTGATCGAAATAAATTCTGAAACCGACTTCGTGGCACGCAACTCGTCATTTTGTCAATTTATTAAAGATATTGCCCAACATGCTGTTAATTATGATGATTTAGAGTCATTATTGGCATCACCAATGGGCGATGGCACTGTCGCCGACGCACTTGCTGCGCAGATTTCAGCACTCGGAGAAAATTTGGCGATTAGCCGTATGAGTCGACTGACTGGAAACAGCATTGTGAGTTATGTCCATAATCAAGCTGAACCTGGCATTGGAAAAATCGGTGTTTTGATCTCCCTTGATGGGGATAATGGTGAAATCGGCCGCCAGATTGCCATGCATGTCGCTGCAACCAATCCAATAGCATTGTCAGAGGACGATGTCCCAGCAGAGCGCGTGGCGCGCGAGCGACAAGTGCTGACAGACATAGCCAACGCCTCGGGCAAGCCGCCTGCGATTGTCGAGAAGATCGTCGATGGGGGATTACGAAAATTTTTCCAGACTGAAACTCTCCTGAACCAGAAATTCGTCATCAATCCTGACGTCTCGGTCAAACAGGCCGCCGATGAAGCTGGTGCCAAAATCATCGGTTATGTTGTCATGAAGGTCGGAGAGGGTGGGTGAAGTCTTGGAGTCAACGAACCTGCACTGCAAACCGGGTAATTTTCAATTGTCGCATTTTCACTGTTTTTGATTCGTGGTTCCAGATAGTTGGCGTTGAATCCAGACTGTGGCACATGAACTGATTGCGCGCAGTCACGGATCAATGGAAGCTGCAGACGACGCCAGTGCTTTAATAGCCAGTTCATAACCGTCGGCTCCCAAACCGCAAATAATGCCGTCTGCAACTTTCGAAACAAAGGAATGATGGCGGAAGGTTTCGCGCTTATGAATATTGGACAAATGAACCTCAATAACCTTGATGTCTGCAGCTCGCAGCGCATCGGCAATAGCGACTGAACTATGTGAGAAACCAGCTGGATTGATCACGATACCGATATATCCTTTCAGCCCGGCATTTTGGATAGCATCAATGAGTTCTCCCTCATGATTGGATTGTATGAATTCAATCGCAATGTTGCGTGTCCTGCCAAGTTCGCGGCACCGTGTCTCAATTTCAGCCAGGGTAACCGATCCATAAATTTCAGGTTCACGCTGACCTAACATGTTGAGATTGGGTCCATTCGCAATGAGAAGCTTTGCCATTCCTGCAGTCCTGCCTGACTTACACACTGCCATAGAATTGACGAAATGACCGTTCTTTGCAAGCCAACAGGCAACTGCCATCAATCCACAGCCAAGAAAATGTCGTCAAGCCGTAAAAAATTAACATAATATATATTATCGGATTAAAATATCTGCCAGACAATGAGAAGACCATGAAGCTGACTCGAACAAATCAAGACAGTCGTTGATTGTGTCCGCCCCACCAACAGTTCAACTACGACGTATCAAAGTTTCCATCCGACGCAGTCCTGAGACCCAATCCCACTAAGTTGACGGAAAATGAACTAACCCAAAGCGTATCCGACACCCCGCACCGTACGAAATGGATCTTCTCCATTTGCTGAGCGCAACGCCTTACGAAGACGTCCGATATGGACATCGACAGTACGATCTTCGACGAATATGTTGCGTCCCCAGACACGATCAAGCAGTTGTTGACGTGACCAGACGCGGCCCGGTTGTTCGATGAAAGCTTCAAGGAGACGATACTCAGTCGGGCGCAAAGGCACCTCCATACCATTACAGGTGACGCGGTGACAGATCGGGTCAAGTTCAACAGACTGGTAATTTAGTGATGTTCCGGATGCCGCTGGTCGACTTCTCCGCAATAACGCACGAATACGTGCCATCAGTTCAGAAATCGAATAGGGTTTGATCACGTAATCATCAGCACCCGAGTCAAGCCCCCTCACCCGGTCTTCTTCTTCGGTCCGCGCTGAAATCATCAAAACCGGAATCTGGCAAGAATCCTTACGCTGTTTGATAACCTTGCAGAGATTGATCCCATTGATGCCAGGAATCATCCAGTCAAGTAGCACCAGATCGGGCGCATAGGAATTGAGATGCTGCAATGCTTCATTACCGGATAACGCAGCCAATGCAGTAAATCCGGCCAGCTCGATATTGTATTTCAGTAGGTGGAGCTGCGCTTCGTCATCTTCAACGATCAAAATCAGCGGTTCACGATCACTCAAATTTTCATTGCCCCCTGCATTTTAACCTGCAATAGAATCCCTCAGATATGCATAATCTTCATGTCTTTGTCGTTCATCATCCGGAATTCTCCCAGTGATCAGATAGACGCATTGTTCGGCAATCCCCGTCGCATGATCTCCAATTCGTTCGACATTCTTGGCAACAAATAAGAGATGCAGTATCGGGGTCACAATCGTTGGATCTTCCAACATATAGGTGACAAATTCACGAAACAGACTGCCATGCATCTGATCAATATCAAAATCCTGGGCGATGACCTGACGGGCTTTGCCTTCATCTGTCTGAATAAAGGCATCGAGGGCGTTCTTGAGTAGCGTCTGCGTTGTTTTTGCAAACCGGCATAGGGAAGCTACCTTATCTTGCCGGTGTGGATGCTGCGTAATGATGGGCATCCGTTTAGCTGTGTTTTTGGCGTGATCTCCTGACCGTTCAAGTGAATCCGAAATACGCATGACCGCAATAACCATGCGCAAGTCAGAAGCTTGCGGTTGGCGAATTGCAATACAATTGACAGCTGCCGTATGAATCTCTTCTTGTAATGCGTCAATCCGCTGATCATCGGCAATCACTTGTTCGGCAAGTTCGAGGTCAGACATCTGCAAAGCTTGAATTGATTTGCTAATGGCATTCTCGACCTGACCGCCCATGGCCATCAATAATGTCAACAAGCGGTCTAAATCCTGATCAAATGCCGAATTGATATGTTTCGTCTCGCTGTTCAAAACAAACTATCCTATCCGCCCTGTGATATAGCTTTCGGTTCGCTCATCCTGCGGGTTCGTAAACATTGTTTCAGTGTTGCGGACTTCGACCAGATTTCCCAGATGGAAAAAAGCAGTTCTCTGACTCACCCGTGCCGCTTGCTGCATGGAATGGGTCACAATAACAACTGAAAAAGTCTCTCTCAACTGGCCAATCAAATCTTCAATTTGTGATGTTGCGATTGGATCGAGCGCCGAACAGGGTTCATCCATCAACAGGAGTTCGGGTTGAGTTGCTATAGCGCGGGCGATGCAAAGCCGCTGCTGCTGCCCACCGGAGAGACCGGTCCCCGGTGAATTCAGGCGATCCCTGACCTCATTCCATAAAGCCGCCCTCCTCAGCGAGGATTCGACAATCTCGTCAAGCTCACTGCGTGAATTCGCGATCCCATGGATGCGTGGCCCGTAAGCGACATTGTCGTAAACGGATTTCGGGAAAGGATTTGGTTTTTGGAAAACCATACCAACCTTTGCCCGCAACTGCACAGGGTCCACTTCACCGCCATGGATATCAACGCCGTCAAGTTCAATTCGCCCCTCAACACGGCAATTTTCAATGGTATCGTTCATGCGATTCAAGCAGCGCAGATAGGTTGACTTTCCGCATCCCGAAGGCCCAATCAAGGCTGTCACCATATTGTCTTCAACATCCAGTGAGATATCAAAAAGAGCTTGTGTGCCGGCATAATAGACCGAAACATCATGGGAAGAGAGCTTGATCTTTTGTTGTTGCGTCAGATGCTGTGAACTCATCGCCATATCCATGGATTATTCCAACACGCCACTTTTTCATCCACCTTCATCAAACAAAAAATTGTGGCAAGAACATGGCAGAAATATGACAATCTCATGTCATCAGCTCACTGATTCCAGTTTACACATGTGCCGTATCGCTGGGAAATTCAGGTAGCGACACTGTGAAGACGCTTCCTTTACCAACCTGACTTGCAATTGACAGCTCGCCCTGATGCCGCTGCAAAATGTGTTTGACGATGGCGAGGCCTAAACCGGTGCCGCCCACGCGTCGTGATCGATGTTCATCAACGCGGTAAAATCTTTCAGTCAACCACGGAAGATGAGAGGTATCAATACCCGGGCCTTCGTCTATGACTTCAACAATTGCAATGGTGCTGTTTTCACCTGATTGACGCTGTCGACAACAGTTCAGAGTGACACACCCACCCTCACGGCCATATTTCAATGCATTCTCGATGAGATTGATGAACACTTGATTTAAATGATCATGATCACCGATTGCATAGAGGTCTTCATCTTCACACGAGATCAAGATGTCCGAATTCATGCCTTCAGCTACAGATTTCAGGGCCAGCGCAGAACTCTTGAGAATATTCGGTATATTGACTTTGTCGGTCGGTTTGACCCGCGCCTTTGCTTCAACACGCGAGAGTGACAACAGATCGCTCACCAAACGTTCCATACGCCCTGTTTCTTGGGTCATGATATCAAGAAAAGCAGTGCGCGCTTTCGTATCCTTCTCAGGCATATTGCGCAATGTTTCGGTGCAACTTGCGAGGGCGGCAAGTGGCGAGCGAAGTTCATGACTCACATTGGCGACGAAGTTGCGCTGCATCTGTTCGGCACCATCTAAGTGGCTGTCATCACGCAAAGTTACGATGAGCGGTGCCTTGTCGGCCTGATCACGGTTTTCCATGCGTTCCGCCGTGAGCCTGTAAACGGCGTCAGCACCATTTTCAGACAGTGTGATACGCGAAACCACTCTTTCATGCCCTGCCATTGCCTGCGTCACACAATCAAGCGCAGCCGGATGTCGGAGAGCCGCTACAAACAGTTGTCCAATGAGATCGATACCACAGAGGCTGACCGCCGCACGATTGGCAAAGACGATACGCAGACCCTCACCGATGATCAAAACTGGCTCCGGCACACAATCAAGGACTGCCTGAAGTATTCCAGAATTGTCCGCGCCACTATTCAGCATGGCCCCTATATCCGATCAGCTGGTGCACTCATCAGGATCTGAACCGCTATCCTCAAAGAATGCATGAAAGATTTTCGGGCTGGACCCATATGCCACAAATGATTGATGATGCGTTGGGAAGAACCGGCCCTTTTACATGTCAATTGCATATTTCGAGCCATTCAAATCAGCGATGGAATCTCCCCGGGGATGTGATGCGTGTGGCCTCACCCCTGTGAGCCTCAAACACATTGGTTTAACCAGACTATTGTTTGTCCTGTAAAGTCTTCCCCAAGATTTGGACATGAAAGCCTTGGCATGATGATGGGCATCATTTTGACGACCGAACCCGTCATGATGTCCATCCCGGCAGCGTCCTGAATATAAGTTTAACTTCTGTTTCAACAGTTTTCTCTTCACATCAATTTCGAGCGGCCTGCTCATTTCATTGGCACCGGCTCTCGCATCGCTCAGCATCATCGACGATTGCCTTTAGCAGGTGTAATTCAGACCCAGACGACCCCCGTCAACATAAATGGTTTCGCCCGTGATATAACTGGATTTGGACGAGCATAAGAACGCGACAACATCGCCGATTTCCTGCGGCCTACCGAAACGACCCAGCGGGGTGCGCGACATGGTGGCCTTGAGAGCTTCTGGATTGGCGTTGGTACCCGCCAACATCGCGGTATCGATTGATCCGGGGCCGACGGCGTTAACCCGGATATTGTTTTTGGCAAGTGCCAGAGCCGCTGCCTTCGTCAATTGCATCACAGCACCCTTCGACGCGCAATAGGCGGGGATCGCAGGAATCGCGACCTGTGCATTGACCGACGATATATTGACGATTGTTCCTTCAATTTCGGTGTCGACCATGCTGCGTGCGGCTCTCTGCATGGCCACGAATAGACCACGCAAATTAAGATTGAGAACGGCATCGAATGATGACAGTTCGTAACTCAGAAAATCCCCGGGCATCGCGATTCCTGCATTGTTGACCAAGGCCGACACTTTTCCGTGTTCAATCTCAACTCTGTCAAACAGAGCAAGAATGGCGTCCGAATCGGCAAAATCACAGATATAGCCGGTGCCTCCCAACTGTGCAGCCGCCTCGGTCACGCTGTCCTTGACGTCGGCAAGAATAACATTGAAACCATCTTCGGCCAGTGCTTGAGCACACGCCAAACCGATGCCTTGAGCCGCACCGGAAATCAATGCAATTGCTTTGTCACCCATTCCGGATTTCCTTTCCATTTTCCCATTCGCCTGATCTGGCCGTCACCCAGATTCGAGCATAACCCCGCACAACAGACCAAACCGTGGCTTTCCGTCGGAGTCGAAGATAGTTCTCGGGGTAAATTGTGACAACGAACGCTTTTGCACCCACTTGGGCAGCTTGTCGTGATCGATTAAATTCCGCCGGGCGCTTCCGAGGACTTCAACAGGGTAATCGCGCGCTATTTCGCGTTTGCCAGAAAATGCTCTTACTCGAGCTGCGTTAAGCAAAGCCGCCCAATACCAATGCGTTTCTTTGAGATCGACCTCCATTGTTTTGTCACTCAACGGCTCCGCCCCCTGAGCAGCGGGAATATCGATGATGGTATCATCTTCTCGGTGCGTGCGAAAACGTGTGTTTTGCCAAACTCTTTGCGAGGCGCAGCTAGGATATCGACTTCAAATGGACGGAACCCCACGCGGATTTCCGTGTCACCCCTCAAGCCAACCGGCGCGAAGTTTAATTTCAGATTTTTACTACCCATTTAACCTAGCTTCTTGCGTAACTACTTGCCCCCGTTATCAGCTACCTTCGTAGAGGCAGTCAACGGCCTTTT
>JAPOTI010000038.1 GCA_026709265.1 Paracoccaceae bacterium
ATTCGCCAAATGCAACCCATCAGAACCCAACCAGGAACCCAACCCAACCATCGGGAAATCACTCTCGATCAGGTACATGATATTGACGAGAGTTCGTCACTTCGTTAACGTTTTTCGGGGTGACAGCTGCCGGAAGGGACAGCTGCGAGAAAGCTGATTTTCAAAGGAAAGCAAAAAATGAACTCATTCAAGGTGATTCTGTTCGCATCAGCAGCAAGTATTTCTGCAACTGCGGTATCAGCAATGGACGAAGTTGTTTTCGGCACCAACTGGCTGGCGCAAGCAGAACATGGTGGATTTTACCAATCCGTGGCCGACGGAACCTATGCCGAATGCGGTTTGGATGTGTCCATCGTCTCGGGTGGGCCACAGGTCAATAACCGTGCTCTGATGATCGCGGGAAAGATCGACTACCATATGGGCGGCGATATGCTGCAAGCCTTTAATGCCGTCAAGGAAGGCATACCTGTCGTCTCGGTGGCCGCGATATTCCAAAAACATCCGCAGGTCATCCTTGCGCATCCGGGCAAGGCAAACAGTTTTGAAGACCTCAAAAACCTGACATTGCTGATTGGTGATAACGGTTTCGCATCCTATTACCAGTGGATGATCGCAGAATACGGGTTTACCAGGGAACAACGCCAACCCTATACTTTCAATCCGGCCCCCTTCCTCGCCGACGAGAATCTCGGCATGCAAGGCTATCTTTCGTCTGAGCCGTTTCTGGTGCAGAAGGAAGGCGGATTCACCCCGGAAGTTTTCCTGATTGCAGACGCGGGATACTCAACCTACGCGACGATGATTGAAACAATGGCGGATACGATTGCTGATCATCCCGACCAGGTCGCCTGTTTTGTCGATGGTTCCCTCAAGGGATGGTACAATTATCTGTACGGTGATCCTTCGGCTGCCAATGGACTCATCAAGGAAGCCAATCCAGAAATGACCGATGACAAGATCGCTTATGCGATCGATCGCATGAAGGCTGAAGGAATCGTCGATTCAGGCGATGCGCTCGAACTTGGAATCGGTGCCATGACCGCTGAGAAAGTTGGGGACTTCTTCAACAAAATGGTCGCTGCTGACGTGATTGAAGGCGACATCGCATGGCAACAGTCGTTTACAACAGATTTCGCCAATAAAGGCGTTGGTATGGATTTGAAGTAATATCTCGGATAAAGATACGCTTGGGCAGAGATGACAAGACTTTGCCCAGGCAATCCTGCACTGCATCATCCCGAATTCTGCCAACGATTATGTCACCTTCCGATATGGCATCAGCCCATGACGCATCTCCGGTCAGTGATCAATCGCAGGAAATATTGCTCAGAGTCGATTCGGTCGGCAAGGTTTTTGGCGAAGACGTCATCGCTCTTGAAAACATGCAACTCACCGTCAATGTCGGTGATTTCCTGAGTCTTCTGGGGCCGTCCGGCTGCGGAAAATCGACAGTGCTCCGCATGATTGCCGGCCTCATGGAACCGACCTCAGGCAAGATCAACTGGCAAGGCGAGCATGGAAGTGGATCCATTGGTGTGGTTTTCCAAGAACCAACCTTGATGCCGTGGGCAACCGTGGAAAAGAATGTGTGGATGCCTTTTCGGCTGCAGGGCAAGAGTCTCCGCGCAATGCGCGACCAAATCTACAATGCATTGAATTTGGTGGGCCTCGATGGTTTTGCGCGCAGTTATCCACGCGAATTATCAGGCGGCATGAAGATGCGAGTGGCCATCGCCCGCGCCTTGGCGACCAACCCACGCGTGATCCTTATGGATGAACCCTTTGCTGCTCTTGATGAAATCACCCGATTCAAACTCAATGATGACTTGCTGGCACTGAAGGAAAAATTCGGTTGCACCATCATTTTTGTGACCCATTCAGTGGTGGAGAGCGTATTCATGTCGGACCGGATTGCCGTTATGACGGCGCGCCCAGGCCGGGTTCTTGATGTCATTTCCGTTGATCAGCCATATCCACGCAGTGGGTTATTTCGCACCTCGGCTGAATATGCCGCCTACTGTCGAACCACTTCAGACGCCCTGCAGAGATCAATTGTCACGGCCGGGTGACGGGATAGTCAAGAATTACCGCAGATGAACATTTCCGCACAAGCAACACATACCAACATTGACGATGATGAGCGCAAGCGCATGTTCCGGCGGCGCCTTGATGCGATCGGCACCTGGTGCCTACCGCTCTTGGTCCTCGTCTTCACTTTATGGTTTTGGGACCGCCTAGTCGTCTGGAACGAAATTCCACATTATATTCTGCCTGGCCCAGGGCGTGTCTGGTCGACACTGGTCGCCGACTGGTGGCTCCTGCTGGATGCCCTCAAGATCACGATGCAAATTACCCTGCTCGCACTGTTGGTCGCGGTCGTCGGGGGCGTGGGTCTTGCCGTTCTTTTTTCGCAGTCACGCATATTTGAGATGTCCCTGTTTCCCTATGCCGTCGTTCTCCAGGTCACGCCGATCATCTCAATTGCACCGTTGATTTTCATCTATGTGGACAGCCGCCTCGCCGGGCTCCTCATATGTGCCTGGATCGTTGCCTTTTTTCCGATTCTTTCCAACACCACACTGGGACTGAACTCGACGGATCATAATTTGCGCGACCTGTTTCGAATCTATGGTGCAAGCCGTTGGCAACAGTTGGTTCACCTTCAGATCCCAACATCCCTGCCCTATTTTCTTGGCGGACTCAGAATTGCCGGCGGCTTGGCTCTCATCGGAGCCGTCGTTGCCGAATATGTGGCTGGCACCGGAGGAATTGGCTCCGGTCTTGCCTTTACAATTCTCGAAGCCGGGTATCGCCTCAACATACCGCGCATGTTTGCGGCGCTTCTGATCATCGCTGTTGCGGGAGTGTTGATTTTCCTGTTTCTCTCCCTGATCAGTCATCTGCTCCTGCGCAAATGGCATGAAAGTGCCGTCAAAAAGGAACAATGAGAGACGTCCCAGCGATTCCCGAGACCGGTTCTTTCGTTCTTGTCAATGCCACTCTCTTCCCTCCATCCGGTGTTGAAGCGGCGTTGGAGAAGAACGAACTCTATGTCAAAGACGGAAAATTCTCTGCATCACATGACGGACCAAAAGTCGATATTGGTGGCGCAATGGTGCTACCAATCTTTACTGATATGCACACGCATCTTGACAAGGGGCATATCTGGCCACGCGCCGCCAATCCTGATGGCACCTTCGATTCTGCGTTGACGACGGTCCAGAATGACCGACAGGCAAACTGGAATGCGGCCGATGTACGACGGAGAATGGAGTTTGCGCTGACATGTGCCTATCAGCATGGCACCTGTGCCGTGCGGACTCATTTGGACTCAGCAGCGCCTCAACATCGGATTTCATGGCCTGTTTTCAACGAAGTTCGCGAGAAATGGAAAGATCGAATCGCACTGCAGGCGGTGACAATTTTTGGCATTGAGCTGATGGATGATCTCTCGCAGTTTGACGATATTGCAGACATCGCCGCAGATTTTGGTGGTATCCTGGGTAGTGTAACCTACCCGCTTGCGGATTTGGACACGCGCCTTGACAAGTTTTTCGCTGCGGCAGCGGCGCGTGACATGGATACCGACTTTCATGTCGATGAAACCCGCGATCCGAATTCGGCGACGTTGCGACAAATTGCCGAATCGGCATTACGCGTGGGATTCCAGGGAAGGATCGTTGCTGGTCATTGCTGTTCATTGGCACGGCAAAACGCTGACGAGGTTTCCAGAACTTTGGATCTGGTGAAACAGGCCAATATTTCGATCGTTTCGCTACCCATGTGCAATCTCTATCTTCAAGACCGTATCGCCCGGCAGACACCCCGCTGGAGGGGGGTCACTCTCGTACATGAAATGCGCACCCGAGAGATTCCGGTGGCCTTCGCCTCCGACAATACACGCGACCCCTTTTACGCATACGGTGATCTCGACATGATTGAAGTGATGCGTGAGGCGACGCGAATCTGTCATCTCGATCATTCGGAACATTCATGGCATGATTCCTTTACCGCAACACCTGCGCAAATCTGTAGCTTTGGCGATTGTCGCTGGCACCCGAACGAACCTGCCAACTTTATCATCTGCCGTGCACGCAACTGGTCTGAATTTTTTTCCCGTCCCCAGTCGGATCGCATTGTGGTACGAAACGGGCGGGTGATTGATCGGCGATTGCCCGACTATGACGAACTTGATGATTTAATGGTGACGCAATGAGTTCCACCCTGGAAAACGTAATTTCTGAACTTCAACATTTGGATCTGGACACCAACCCGGTCTCTGTACGTTCCAAGAGTCGGGACTTCTTTTGGTATTCCCCGGTCCTTCTCGACCGTCTCGATCATGTCACTGCCAACTTTATCGCGAGTCCCAAATCAGAATCAGAAGTCATCGAAATCCTCGCCGCCTGCTATAGACATGACATACCGGTCACGATTCGCGGTGCTGGCACCGGAAATTACGGTCAGGCCATGCCACTTGCCGGTGGCTGCGTGATGCATATGCGTCATATGAACAAGGTGAAGTCGGTCCTTCCCGGCCGTGTGATTGTCGAACCTGGCTGCCTGCTGAAGGATGTGGACAAGGAATGTCAAAGTCAGTCGGCGCAGGAGATCCGTATGTTCTCTTCAACCTGGGCGACCGCTTCCATCGGTGGTTTTGTTGCCGGGGGTTCGGGTGGGGTTGGGTCCTGCCATTGGGGTCAGTTGCGTGATTTAGGGAATATTATCCGCTTGCGTGTCGTGACCATGGAAGAACAGCCACGGATCATCGAATTCAGCGGTGACGAATTGCCGCGGGTGTCACACGCCTACGGTACCAATGGCGTAATTACCGAAGTCGAAATGCCATTGGCGCCAGCCTATGAATGGATCGGGATTTTCGCCATCTGCGACTCGTTTATGGAAGCTGCTGGTTTTGCTGCCGATCTTGCCAATGAGGACGGTATCCTGATTAAACTGGCAACAGTATTTGATGCGCCGATCGCGCACGAATATTTCCCGCGGATCAAACCGCATGTGTGTACCAAGGACACCCTGCTGTCATTGATGGTCGCGCCGCATTCAATCGATGGTTTCAGGACTTTCTGCCAGGAAAGAAATGTCACTCTCATCTACCGTTCGGATGACAATGACTGGAATCGAGATCCCGGTCCAGTATTCGAATATTCATGGAACCATACCACATTGAGAGCATTGCGGATTGATTCAACAATTACCTATCTTCAGGTACGTTATGCCTACCCCCATCATCTCGACCTTGTCAGACAGGTCCGGGACACTTTTGGCGCGGAGGTTCTGCAGCATCTGGAAGTCATACGGGAAAACGGAAAAGTGATGTTTGCCGGCCTGCCCATTGTTCGTTTCACCAGCGAAGAACGACTGGATCAGATTGTTCGGTTGCATGAGGAGATGGGGTGCATGATCTTCAATCCGCATCGCTACACACTCGAAGAGGGCGGACGGCAACATGTCGATGAACGTCAACTTGCGTTCAAACGAGAGGCTGACCCCAAAGGCCTGTTGAATCCCGGCAAAATGATTGCCTGGGACGATCCGGATTGGAAATTCGACAAGATGTATGCCTATCGAGGCCTGATGGCGGCTGAGTAATGCGGGCCATGGTCATTTTCGCCCATCCGCTCGATGACAGTTTTTCGGCAGAACTCAACCGCACGGTGGTCACAATCCTGCGCGAACGCAGGTGGGATGTCGATGAATGCAACCTTTATGCGGAGGGTTTTTCGCCGGTTCTGACAGCGCATGAGCGGCGTATCTATCATCATGAACCCGACAATATAGAACCGGTACGTGCTTATGTCGACCGATTGCGTTCGGCCGAAGCGCTTGTGCTGGTTTTTCCTGTCTGGATATTTGGATTTCCCGCTATTCTCAAAGGGTTTTTTGATCGTGTCTGTATGCCCGGAGTCGCTTTCCGCTTGGAGGGCGGAAAATTGTTTCCCAATTTGACACAGATCCGCAAACTGGCGGCGATCACGACCTATGGCGGTTCGCGCTGGCGGGCCATTGGAGCCGGGGATCCGCCAAGGCGTTTGGTGACCCGTTCAGTTCGTTTTTACTGCCAGCCCGACAAGCTGCGCTATCTTGCGCTTTATGACATGAATCGCGCGGGTGAGGCCCAGCACCAGAAATTTCTGCGCCGTGTCAGGCGGGAAATGACAGCATTTTGACCCGCGCCTTCGTCATCTACTGCCATCCGGATCCCGAGAGTTTTACCTCTGCGGTGTTGCAGACGGTTATCAGAGAATTGCGGGCTGCCGCAATCGAAACCCGCATTGAGGATCTCTATGCGACCGGTTTCGCACCGGTTTTGCACCGACAGGGTGTTGCCGATTACCCGTATTATCCCGGCAATACCGAAGCGGTCAGGCGTCATGTCGAAAATATTCAATGGTGCGACATGCTGATCTTTGTCTATCCGACATGGTGGTACAGTCTGCCGGCGATGCTGAAAGGCTGGTTGGATCGAACGATGGTACCAGGTGTGGCCTTTCATCTTCCACCATCGGGCGGTGGATCCATTCAACCTGGCCTCTCGCATATTACCCATCTCGCGGTTTTCACAACCTGCGGTGCCAGCCGGATTTGGACTTACATCGTCGGCGCACCCGGAAAGCGCATTCTGCTGCGCGGCCTCCGCGCCGTCTGTGCACGCCGGACGCGCACAGCCTTTGCCGCGCATTACAAGATGGATTCGTCAACGCCTGCGAGCCGAGCGCGGCATCTGAAAAAAGTTGAACATGTCCTCAAGACATTTCTTGCGGGCGCATCTCCAAGCAAGAAAGAGGTTGGATCATGAGACGCACAGACTGGGCTGAGTTTCGTGCACCTGAGTTTGATTCCATTGACGAGATGCGCACCATTGCCATCCTGCCAACCGCAGCGATTGAACAACATGGGCCGCATCTGCCGGTGGGTGTTGATACCCTGATCGCAGAGGGCATGCTGGGTGAATTGCGGCGGATTCTGCCGGTTGATCTGGATGTTCGGATACTACCCGTTCAGTCAGTGGGTAAATCGAACGAACATCTCTGGGCGGCAGGAACCTTGACCCTGACAGCAGAAACAGCGTTGCGCGCCTGGACGGAAATTGGACTCTCGGTGGGCCGTGCGGGAATCCGGAAAATTGTCTTTGTCAATTCCCATGGTGGTAATCTGGATCTGGTGTCAATCATTTGCCGTGAGTTGCGTGTACAGGCCGGCATGCTGGCGGTCAAAAGTCAATGGAGCGGTTTCGGTCTGCCCGACAAGATGTTTACAGACCGAGAGCGTATGATTGGAATTCATGGCGGTGATATGGAAACTTCGCTGATGCTGCATTTTCACCCTGAACTCGTCGATTTATCACGGGCCCGCGATTTTTCATCGACCGCCGAGACTGATGATATCCCGCCGACAGGCCCGACCAGTTATGGCTGGATCGCACGTGATATCAACGCTGATGGTGTCGCAGGAGATGCCACCGCCGCAACCGCTGCGAAAGGCGCAGCAGTCGCCACCCATCAGGCAACCGCATTTGTCGCTCTGCTCAGAAAAGTTGAAGCCATGGGTCTCGAGAGATTCTGCAGTGGGTCTGATTGAAATCTGAACCTGCCATTCCAGTTTGAAATGCAATATCCCGGTGGTATTTGACGGCCGCGCGGTCGCACGAAGCCTTTGAGAATTCTCTCCATTGGGTTTGGTGGGAACCCGGGAGCCGGATTACCGCATTGCACCCGAACGGCCATAACTGTCAAACAGGGCGTCCTGCCGATTGATTGCCCATTTCCCTGCAGGGAAATGGACTGCAGACATAATTCCCGAAGATTCACATTTTCTGACAAACTCGCATCGGCAGCCCAATCGTCACCCCCGTTGCTGTGTCATGGTGACGCATCAAAAGGATTGATGCTCAGCCGGTCATTTCCGTGGAAGGCTGGACAAATACGTAGCGATTGCATCATGATCCGTGAGTGGGACATGATTTGAGTAAGCGAGGGTGACAAGATACATTGAACTTCTCTCGCTGACAGCACCTGCCCATTCGCTCAGCCCGTTGAGAATTTCATCCCTGTCGATTCCAGCAAGACGCGGTGCCGGTTTCTCACCTTCCTTGAGGGCCCTTGCTCCGGCAAATTTCTGGGATGATGACTCGGCAAACAGGAGGTTGCGCGGCGTATGACAAGTGCCGCAATGTCCCAATCCATTGACAATATATGCGCCGCGATTCCATTCATCTGTCTTCTCCGGGTCCGCTTCGAATGGGCGGGCCCGATGCGCAACAGGTTTCCACAAAGCCAGTGCCGGACGCAGATTGAATGGAAACGATAATTGATGTGAGGGAGTACGGTTTGTAACCGCTGGCAGATTGTCCAGATACGCCTTGAGATGCAAAAGATCGGAAATGGAGACTGTTGCGTATGAAGTATAAGGGAATGCAGGATAATAGTGTCGGCCGTCAGGGCTCAATCCTGCACGCATCGCGTTGACAAAGTCCGTGTCCGACCAGCTGCCAATGCCGGTTGCAGGATCAGGCGTGATGTTGGGCGGAACAAATATCCCGTGGGCGGTCTCCAAACCCTTTCCCCCTGACGGAATGTCACGACTCGCTGCCATCGTATGGCAATTTACGCAACCACCCATCCGGTAGAGAATCTCTCCCTTGTCGGTATCGGCGACAAAATCGGCTGGCAGCGCAGCTTGCAAATCATCGGTACTGATTCCCCGATCCTGCGCGACCCAGAGCCAACCGAAAGCCACCACAACCAACAGGCAGATTGTCAGGGCGATCCGTTGCCATCGCATGGATCAGGTCGCACACTTTACTTGCTGCGGTATTTGCTGTGACAGGCCTTGCATGCCTGCCCGAGTTGACCAAAGGTCATTTGCAGGTCATCCTGTGAAGCGGATTTCTGCATAGCCAGTGCAGCAGCTTCCAGTTGCTGTGCAACCATGGCGAAACCGTCAGGATCTTCAAAAATCGCCGGCAACGCCTCGGTATTACCTCCGGTCTCGGTCCCCGCCGGAAAGTGCAGCGGATATGAATTTGCAATGACGGCAATGGCCCAACCAGCGGTGCGGACATAGTCGGCATTGAATTCTGTCTGGCCTTGCGCCATCCCGCCAAGGCCGCGCATCTGCCCACCAACGAACTTCATAGCGGACTGCCGAGCTTCAATATAATCCAAGCTCTCCTGCGCCGAAACGCCAACCGACATGGCAGTCACTGCTGCTGCAATTACCAAAATTCTCATTATTCCACTTCTTCATGTCCAATCCGAAATATGCGCCCAAAAGCTGCAGTCGGGCCCATTTTTCTCAATGAAGCTACCATATCACATCTCCTGATACCAACGAGCAATGTTCCATTGTCCAGCATTGACACAAGCCCCCACAGAATATTCATTTTCAGAGTGACAACATCACAGGCAATCGACAGTTCGGCGGAAGAGTTAGACATCGCTACCAAGTGAGGTTGTCAAGTGAGTTCCTGTTGATGCCTGCTTGTATCGACATATGCACAACTTTATTTTTACCTGATATATCATGTGCTTCCGAGCGAAACTTGCCTTGTCATTTTCTCCGATAGGTGACAGAGGATTGCTCCTTGCCTAAGAAAGAAATGCATTATGAAGATTTTCGCAGACCAACGGGTAAGTGGAGATGGATTTTCCGGCAACGCTGCCGAACTCGATGAGGAATATCTCAAATTTCTCAACACCTTTGGAGTATCAGAGCATGACCTCCAAAGGTGGATTGACCGACTTCCCTTCAGCGCTGATGCAAAGCATCTACTCGTTCAAATATCCAGAATGACAATCCAGGTTGGATTCACAGTAATCACTATAGGGCGCAAGATCATTGAAATTGCTATTCGTTTGGTCAAGAAGTTTCCATACGCGACTGCGGGACTTGCTATCGGTGCCCTGATTGGAAGCCTTGCCGGAGGAATTCCCATTTTTGGTTTCCTACTCGAGCCGATTATCATGCCATTGGCAATGGCACTTGGTCTCGCCCGTGGAGCTTGGCAGGATGTGCAGAACGCTTCCTTGAAGTCAGCAATCAGGGAAGAAGTCGCCAAATTTGACAAATTGAAAACCGCCTGAAATGTCAGCCGAAGACGCATGTCCTGAATTCGCCGAGAATCCGTCAATAGTCTCAGGCTGTAGCAAGAGTTCAGAGTGGAGATCACAGGCTGAGTCCCTCGACCTTGATGCCGTCCTTCAGGATGACCGCGCGTTCAAGGCCATGCTGGGGATTGGCGAAAATGCGTATGGTAGCACCCGACTTCTCAGGATCGTTGATGAGTCACTTGTTACCGTAATCTCGGCTGGCGGCGGGGCAGCGGTGGCCTCATCTTCGATTGTCGCCAATGTGTTTTTTCCCGCTGGTATCATGGGATTGCTGGGACTCACCACTGCCGCAACGCCGGTTGGCTGGGTCATTGCCAGTGCAGCTGCCGCAGCATTGGGTTATCGGGGTTTTAAAACACTTTCCAGGAAGCTGGTCGGGCCCGTTGAAGTTATTCCCCGTTACATCAATTCCCCAATCGATGTCCTTGCGGCATCGCTCCTTGACGTCATGGCACCACTTGCACTCAGAGTAGCTCATGCGGATGGCACATACCATGATGTCGAGAGACAAAGTTTGCGCAATTATTTCACAAACTCTTGGGGTTATAACGCTGCTTTTGTTGATTTGAGTTTGGGTTATGCAGAAGTAGAATTTCCAAAGATCAGCACCGAAGAAATTGCTCACACATTTGCTGACTTTTGTAAGCAGAACCGTGATTGCCAATTTCCTTCAATCGCACTGAATGTCGAAGGTTTCCTCAAGGATCTGACTAGGGCTGATGGTCAGATTAGTGAAGAAGAACAGCGTGAATTGGTGAGCATCCGCCACGCATTCCGTCCAGGTAAATTCTTGGGAGGTTAATTTCTCAAGTCAGACAATGTTATTTCAACCTGCTGCATAGCCAAAAATGTTCCACCGGATTTTGTTTTCATAATGGTGCGGCCAGCCCTTGAGACAACGCCGCCTCTTTGCGCAAAAAGACGACAGCACAAGATTCCCTGAATGACGAAATGCATCGGTCAAATGCCGATTGAGATGCCAGCGAGTCATTCCTCCACGCGGGCTTTGCCCTTGCTCCGGTCTGACCCCTGATGTTGCGCGTCAGAGTGGAACCGGGGAAGTCAAATCCCAATCCGGGCGTAAGTTTCATAAATTCCTCGCTGGCAAAGCACACAGATTTCCAAGACCCGTGATACTCACCACCTCCATGAGACTTTACGAAAGACCGGACAGGGTCGATGAACATGGTTCACAAATAATTTCTGGTACCCGTTCGACCACCATTTCAAGTTGAAGCGGCCTCATTTTGCTGGCTCAATGGCTGACTCTGGGTGCCGTTTTTGCGGAACCGCGTTGCCAAAACTATCGATCGATTGTCTCAGTCCATGCGTAAACAACCGCGTCATCCTTTGTGTTAAGGAAGGTGGTTTTTTTCGTACAAAAGGCAGGGGACGGCAAACTTCAATTACAGCGGCGCCCATGCGAGCCGTTAGTATTCCGTTGAGAAGTCCCTCACCCAGTCGTCGGCCAACCGATGTCAACATTCCGGCGGCAGCCGTACCAATAAACTCGCGTAACTGCTCACCCCCATGATTCCGTCCTGATGCCGGGCCGCCCGCAGGCGCGGG
>JAPOTI010000123.1 GCA_026709265.1 Paracoccaceae bacterium
AAAAGGCCGTTGACTGCCTCTACGAAGGTAGCTGATAACGGGGGCAAGTAGTTACATTTAATGAATAAATACCAGCCACTTGAAAATCTCTTGTCGCGCAAGAGTCTGGATCGCATCCCGATGACTTTTGCTGACATTGAAGCCGTGATTGGTGACCGTCTTCCAGCCTCAGCCCGGAAACACCGGGCTTGGTGGTCAAATAATCCGTCCAACAGCGTTATCACTTATGCTTGGCTCGCCGCTGGCTACAAGACATCCCAGGTTAATCTTGAAGCAGAAAAGCTTGTGTTCGTGCGTGAACTGACTGATACAGAAAAAGACCGCCCGCCTCGCTATCATCCTGCATTTGGCTGCATGAAGGGGATCGGAAGCCTGGAGGATGGCGTTGATCTGACTGAGCCTGCGGATTCAAAATGGGGCGCGTCTCTTGATTTGGTTGCTCAATGAGCGACTATCTGTTCGATACTTGCGCTTTGCTTTGGGTCGGGTGGAATGATCCACTGTCGGAAGAGGCGATAGTCGCATTGGACACCGCCGCACAACGTCATCGTCCAGTTTACGTCTCACTCATCACTGCTTGGGAGCTTGGTCATCTTGTATCCAAGAACAGGTTGCGTCTGCCTATATCCCCAGCGCGGTGGTTCAGACGGGCCATCAAAAGCGGTGGACTCACTGATGCAGAACTTTCAGTTGAAATACTGGCTGATAGTTGCTTGCTTCCCGGTTCGCCACCACGAGACCCGGCTGACCGAATGATCATTGCTACAGCTCGACATCTTGATCTCACTATCATCACCCGTGATCGTCTCATCCTTGCCTATTCTGAAGAGGGTCATGTACGTTCTCTGGCGTGTTAAAGTATGCCATGGCATTTTTAAGTCATCTCCCACTGGGATAGTCTGTAGATGTCCCAACGGACGACCTGTCTGATCTTTGATGTGATCGGGTGCTGGACTGTTGAATCTCATGAAAGGTGCCTCTGAAGCTCACGCAAAGTCGCCGCCCTTAGATGGGGGACTCTACAGTTGCGATTTTGGGTCGGCGAATCTGGGATGGTGTTCCTGCAGGGTAACCGACCTCCACGACCTTCGCCCCTCGTATTTCAACTCCCGGCTAAACTGACAACGAGGTTATAGAGTTCTTGCGCTGGCAGTCCTCTCGCGGTGTTGTTCTCAATCCAGTCACTTGCCGCCTGATCTGCAACAGCCTCACGAAACGCGGCAAGCTCTTCGTCCGAATAAGTGATTCTCTCAATCCCATTGTTGTCGAGTACTGACTCCCAACGCGCCAATGTGTGGCCGTTATAGAATGAGATGAAATGGTCGAGAGCCGTGTCAACCGAACTCAGCAGTGCATCGCGCTCGGTCTCATGGAGCGCGTTCAACGCATCACTATTGACGACAATCGGACAGTTCCCCGTTCCCGGATTGAGATTTGTCGTCCACCATGTCGCCACATCGGCGACTCCAAAGGCCATATGCGCATGTGGTGCAGCCGCGACTGCCGTAATGACACCGGTATCAAGTGCCAGACGAATCTCAGGTGCCGCCATTGACGTCGGTACCGCCCCGACTGCCTTCATCGCAGAGCCGATTCCACCGAGCGCCCTGACTGCCAATCCATCAAATTCCGCCACTCTTCGCGGTGGATCTCCAACCCCGGCAATATTGTATTGTGGCTGCGGCGTCGGCATGAGCAATGTGGCATTCCATCGTGCCAGGTCAGCCATGACCGCGGGATGCTGGTAAACCCCACGGGATACGGCTGATTCCTGTTCCAGCAAGTTCACCCCGAGAAAAGGCAGTTCCAATACCGTGATGGAAGGATTCTTGTCACCGTGATACCCGGCACAAATCTGCGCCATCTCGAAAGCCCCGATCGCAATGCCGTCAAGATTTTCGCGACTGGCAGACAAGCCTCCATAAGACAGATTGAGGGTGAATTTTCCGTCTGTCTTCTCACTCACCAGTTCAGCCAGCTTCTCGACATGTTCGGTGAACGCCCGCCGCTGTCCCCAAAGTGAGACATTCCATTCAGTGGCAGCCAATTCGCCCACCAACAAGAACGACAGTGAGCCTAGAATCGCTGGTTTCAATATTCTGATCATCGTCCTGACCTCCAACATAAACAGGCAGGGAATGGTACCTTCACGCTTGCGTATTGGGCTCGATACAAAACCGCAACTGTCATTGACTGCACGGCAATTGTTTGCGTTTTTGTATCACCTTCACACCCTGATCTGAATCAAAATTGGTTCTCTCATTGACTTCCTATATGTCATTGTCAGCGGCGCGGTGATCGGGCCGGATGGATCACACTGTAGGCTTGTGCCGACACGATCTGGCCATTCAGGTCATCCGCATCACATCAACACCGGCCTGAATACGACACAGACATGGCCATACATGGATGTCATCCATGATCTCTTTCCCTCCAGCCAGACATTGCCGTCGTTGATCCCTGCCGATGGCTGTGAATGGCACGTTCCCACCCAACACTCGACGTTCTGGACATACGCGGATGCAACCGGGACGCGCTGGCCTGACAAGCTGAGAGGCGGTTTTTGCACCGTCCGAGAGTCCGCGTTTTCCATCATTGCACTGGCTCTCGAAATTTCCTGTGACAGTTCGACGTTTCTGAAATGTCTCCGCAGCACGAGTTATGGCAAGTTGCCACCCATCAGTTGGCAATCAACTCCCGAAAGATTCTGGTAATGCCGCCTTGGCGTCATCAAACCACCATAACGTCAGCTCTCCGAGTGCGTATGGTGGTAATGGATCCGGACGCGCATAATTGTTGCGATAGGCCACCCTGTGCGCGCTTGAATACCAGTTCGGAATCCATATGTGCATTGCCCTTAATGTTCTATCCAGCGCCCGAACCGCAATCGCCATTTCATCGCGAGTTGTTGTGCCTTCGATTGCTACGATCAAACTATCGACAGCCGGGTTGGCAACTCCGGCAAGATTCAAGCTTCCTTTCTGGTTTGCACTGCTCGTACCAAAGATTGCACGGAGTTCCGGACCCGGAGTCTGGGGCAACACGTAACGCTGCACAGTGATGTCAAAATCGAAATCGTCTGTCAGTTGCTTGATTTGCGCTGGATCCGGTACGCGCATGGAAGCCTTGATACCCAGTGCTGTGAGATTTTCAATCAATGGGTTAACGATGCGCTCGAAGCCACCCGGACTGATCAGAAACTCAACACTCAATCGCTCACCTGCCGCATTTTGCCGCATTCCGTCAACGAGTTCCCAGCCCGCCTCATCCAACAAGCGACCTGCCTGGCGCAAGATTCTTCGATCCTTCAACCTGTCTGGATCGGATTGTGGAGGTGTATAGGCCTCTTCGGTGAAGATGGTCGCAGGCAACCACGCGCGCAAGGGTTCCAGTAGGACCAATTCTTCGGGGGCTGGCTTGCCAGTTGCCTGCAGGTCAGAATTCTCCCAAAAGCTATCTGTTCTTTGGTACGCGCTGTAAAACAAAGTCTGGTTCGACCATTCAAAATTGAAAGCGTGTGCGATGGCTTCACGTATCCGCGGGTCGGAAAACTTTTCCCGCCTGAGATTGATCCAAAATCCCTGAGCACCCGACGGGCGGTTGTCGGGCAGGATCTCACGTGAGATTCTCCCGCTCGTTAGTTCTGGAAAATCGTAACCCGTCGACCAGAGTTTAGAATAGAATTCTTCACGAAAGTCATAGTCGCCACCTTTAAATCCTTCGAAAGCCGACGTGTAGTCGGCATAATAGACGATCTTGATCTGGTCGAAATTATACTGCCCCACATTAACCGGGAGATCGCCACCCCAGTAATTTTCCCGCCGGCGAAGGACGGCGAACTGACCGGGTTCCGCCATCTCAACCTCGTATGGACCAGAGGTCATTATCGGATCAAGCGAGGATTCATCAAATGGCCTGTTGGCAAAATGTGCCTTGGAGAAGACCGGCAGTGCAGCCACGACCAAAGGAAGGTTGCGTGTCGGTCGACCGGACTTGAATGTGAATTTGACTGTGTGACGATCAAGAATCTGCGCGTTTTCAATCGGTTCAAACTCAGCACGGTAGATTGGTAGGCCATGGGTCTTCAACATGTCGAAAGAAAAGACAACATCTTCTGCTGTGACCGGACTGCCATCAGCAAATTTTGCATCCTCTCTGAGGTCGAATGTCACCCATGCTCTGCTTGGAGATGGATAGGTAATGGTTTCGGCGATGAGGCCGTAATGGGTCCCCAACTCATCATCGGATGGCTTCATCAGCGTATCAAAAGTCAATTCAAGATATCTCAGCGGGCTGCCGGATACGATAAATGGATTCAAACTGTCGAAGGTTCCGAACCCCCACACTGACATCAAGCCGCCCTTCGGTGCGTCGGAATTGACATAGTCAAACTGTTCGAAGGTCTGTGGATATTTGAGATCCCCAAAAGCCGAAATTCCGTGAGACGTAATAATTTGATCTTCACCATCGTCTGCCGCCATTGCCATGAGACCTGAACAGAATATGATGAATGCAATGCCCATTCCCTTGCGCCAACTTGCAATGAACTCCGTTGCGCGTGCCAAAGCAAAATTCTCAATCGTTGCCATGTTGCCGTCTCCATCGCGTTTCCATGTCATTCTGCGAGTTTTCTGAAACGTGTCCATCAAGTACCTTGACATCAACGGGCGCCCACTCATCGTCAACATATTCGCCGCCCGGTAGGCCTGACTGACCCTGTTGTGACCGAGAAAACACGCCCTGCCGCTGTGGTCAATGCCATTGGCAAATGACGCATCTGCCCTCGCAACCTGTCGAGACCTGCACGTCTCATAGCGTTGGTGGCGGATGTCCATGCCCCTATTGTCGGCCATCCCAGGTTTCGCCTCACGGGATTACAGGTCCAATTGCCTTTTCCGAAACCATCCTTCCTGAACCGGATATCGGCGGCACTCCGGAAGACAAGGCATGAATTCCGGCAATAAATTCGTTTTGCCCACCGTAGCTGGATGCCGGACTTTGAAGACCCTTTCACAGGGAAAGGCGGCTGAAAGAGCGTCATAGGCATCATTACCAATCGCCACCATCTGTTGAGGCTCAATATACTCAACGACCCTGTTCAGAATATTGATTCCTGTTTCACGTTCGTGCGTATTGTGCAGCCGGTTGGAGAACGCATCGCGATCCCTGAATGGATGCAGGGGGAATATGTTCCACAGGAAAATGGGCGCATCGATTTGGTGCAAGATGCTCCAGACAATTGTCGCAGTTCTTTCCGAAGTCGGTTTTCCCGTGGTCAGCTTTTGAGGTTTCAAATCCCATCGGTGCAGATGAGCGGGAAAATGGACATCGTCGGTTAATGCCAGTCCCGTTCTGCGTCCGCCCCGATATCCCAGATCACGACCCACCCAGATCGCGGCCACATCTGATTGGTGCGCCCGCTCAAGCATTTCACGGAGATAATAACGACGCAGAGTTGGCGCCGCGGCGATATCATGCAGAGAACATCGGTCAAAATACGGATTGAAGGTATTCTTGAACGACAACGTCTCCAGTTCACAGATTATGCGCGTCGCACTCATGTGGACATCCCCGTCATTGACCTGGATTCAAGTGTCCGTTTCACTCTGTCACCAACAATCCATTCCAACTCTTAATGAGAACGTCATGGTCAATCCTAATGCCGGGAACTCATATGTTTCAACATGATTGGATTTACTGGGGTCTCAGGTCGGTCTGGAATGACCTGATTCCCAGAACTTTCGGTTGCTCTCTTCCAGTTCGAAGTACAAAGTCAAAGGATCACGGCGCGTCACAACTTGTGATTTCATGTCATCGTTGGCAAGGGTCTGTGCCATGCTACACTGTACGGTGAAACCTGACCTGCATCGGCTGTCTGCCGACACCTTGATCAATCCGATGATATGAATTTTCGTGGATCTTTCTCGATGTCCTGGGCTGCTGGCTCTTCTTCCACGTAGGCGGCCCGCTTTGACTGTCGCCCAATAGCTGCAACGATCAGTTCCTTTCGCAAAACAGGAAAGAAACCCTCATTCTCATGATCCAGCTTATGGACTTCCAGAAGACGATCCATCACTTCGCTGTGCGGTTCCAATTCACCGTTGGTATGTATGTATTCGGCATTAAATCCGGCTTGACCCATGTTTGGGATACGGGAGAGGCCAATGGTCGTCAAGTGCGAGAGTACCGCAAACTGTGGGGCAATTTAGGCGGCCATTCAGGTTTCGAAGTGGGCTGTCAGACCGGGATACCAGTGTTCGAATTTGTCGCGCAGGGGATCCGTCGTTTCGAAGGATTGTGGTGAGAGGACACATGGCCATGTCCTTCAGGGCCACTGCAACAGATTGCCGTCAGATCTAACCGTAGTGGCGACAGACTGAAGTGATTTATGACAAATGCCAACACAAAGAGGTTGCCCTGACCCTGCATATCCAGTATCGGTCCCTTTCCCGACTATTGATGGGCATGGCAAGTGTCAGTTGACGCAACTGATTCCATGACTAAGTTGACAGGGGAGGTGTCCGAGGAACGGATCCATGCCCAATCCTGATGCCAAAACACTTCACCCCCATGTGCCGTTCCTCTACGAGATGACCGTGTCGTTTTTCGATATGGCCAAAGAGAATCTCGAGCAGTTTCTGCACGCAATTGATGGATACAAGGAGTTAGAGGTCGACTTGCAAGGTCAACCGGAATCGCCAAACCACGTTGCGGCTAAAATCAAGAACCTCCCGCCAGAAATGATGACCACCCATGTGGGAGCCTGTTTGTCGGCCACGACCAACCTCGGTTTGGCCTACGTGCATGCATTTCGGCTGCTGGGGTTTCTGGCGTGTAACAGAGATCCTCTCCCGGTAAACACTGTCACACCGAACCTTGTCGAGTTGTTCGATGCCCTTCCACCCGCCACCCAGCAGGCACTGTGCGCTCTCGAAGGCAAGGTGAAAGCCCATGATATTGAGATGGAAATCGCCCCCGGGCAATTTCCTGAAGAGCGCGAGGATACCGCCCCAGAAAAGAGCCAGGGCTTGCGCGGAACCCTTGCCTATTGGCAATCGCGGGGCTTGCTGCACGACAGCCACCGTTCCCTCTTTGGGACTGACAGCCACTCCATACTGCGCCTGTTCATTCCGTACCGATCCATCCTTGTTCTCGACAGGATCCTTGCCGAGCAGATTGCTCCGCAGGGCGATGCCACCTACGAAACCGTTGACCAGAGGATGGCAAGATATGACAAGGGGCCGGTTCTCAAGTGGGACGAGGGCAGGATTCAGGTGGAACTGCCAAAACGGTTGGGGCGGACCCTGGAGGCCCGGTGGCAACCCACTGTGACCTCGGTCGTACGGATCCGGAAAAAGGGAACTTCTGTGTGGAGTCTCGGATTTGAAACGGTGCTGAACAGATGTGGTTTTGTCGATCTGGAGCCCGGAACCGACTATGAGATCAAACTGACCCACAAGAACGATGCCGGCGAAGGTGAGTCGGTAATAAGATCAATGACAACACTTACGGAATAAGGCAGGGAACGGTGTCGCCAGTACAGATCGCTATCGAGCCCACGAGTCCGAAGACTCTCAGTGTGAATCAGCCGGATGGGTCTGATGCTGCGTTTCGTCAAACAGGATATCGTGGATATTCGTTCATACCTGCCCCTTTGAATGCATTTCTCAAATCCACCGGCCCAGTAACATTCCAAGCGCGAACAGTCGCGTTCTCTCCTCCAGACACCGTTCTGGAAGTCTACGAAGACAGGGTCAAAATGCTTCAAGAAGCCGCTGAAGAAGAAGGAATTAAACCCCGTCCTGCCTCCTTGCCTGCATTCTTCAAGTTCATTCATGCCGCGTCATTCAAAGTACGACCGGCTGCTCTCTTCCTTTTGGATGATGGCTGCTATGCAGCGATCTGGCGCAATGAAGCGTGGCGACTGAATGTCAAGTTTTTGGGCGATGATAACGCAGAGTATGTTCTGTTGGACCGAACTGAAGACTTGCCAAAGGGCAAGTCTGGCAGTGTCACCTTTGATGAACTCAACAATCTGATCGTTGCTGATAATATCAAACCATTGCTTCAGGCATGAAGGGTGACCCGCTCCCAGACAAGGATAACGTCGTGCGTTATGTCGGCGGGAGCAAAATCGCTGATGGGATCGTGCAGCCAGAGGCATTCAACAACCCACCCATCTCCGTCAATTGGCTGGAGTATCAATCTGGAAGAAAACCCGAGCAGGTTGCACGTGTTCGAAGGGTCTTGCGGTTGAAAATTGGGAAAACCGCATTTCTTGCTGAATTAAATGTTGCGGCAATTCGTGGTTTGGGCTTTGATGTCTTGGAAGATCCGATGAAAGCTGAAAATGGCTGGCCGCCCGCGCCATGCCATGCTCATATCGTGGTCATTTCCAGTCATGACAGGGAGCAAAAGCTTATGTTCGAAAAGCTTGCCGATATCGTCGTGGATATCCATCCGGCCTATGCAGAGACCAACCCAGCCGCTTAGAGTTTGAATCAAAATACCATATATTGTATGTGATATAGCAATAGTAGCATCATTAGAACAATATATTGTTGTTGTTTGGACTTTTAGGTCAAACTCTTAAGGGATGTCGGGCTGAGTCGGACGGAAACCCATCACAAGGGCTGATTTTTCTTTTCAAAATTCCCATGCTGAATGAGGGTTTCTGAGGGGGCGTAATTGGCCGCGTGCGACATTTTCGGGCCGGCGGATATCGTAGCGTCCCAGGAAGTTGATATGGTCCCACAGAAGGGGGGAGAGTCGTGCGATGTCCTGCGGGTCGGTGTCCTATCCCTGGTGTCTCAATTGGTTCACGGCTTCTTGCATGTCGATGGCGTTCCAGTGGGTGATGGCATTGAGGACCAGTCCGAGTGCGCCCAGTTGTTCTTCCTGCCCTTGTCGCAGGGCGTTTCGGACTTCGCCGCGGTTGCCATGATGGATTCGCCGTGCCAGTTTGTGGCGCTGTTCCTGCCGGTTGAGTTGGATGAGGATGCGGCGGCGGAACGCGGGATCGTCGATAGAGTTCAGGATGTGCAGGGTCTTGATCAGGCGGCCCAGATGCATGAGGGCGCGGGCGCGTGTTGTCGGGCGGTCCCGGGTCTGCAGGATGCGCATGACGCCGGCGGCCTTGAGATGTCCCAGTTTGAGGGATCCGGCGAGCCGCATCAGATCGTCCCAGTTCTCGATGATGAGTTTGATGTTGATGGTGCCTTCGGCGATCTCCCCGAGGGGTCCGTAGTTGGCGGTCTTGTCCACTCTCCAGAGACGTGCCCCGCCGATATCTTTCGACACCAGCGTGCGCGCACGTGCGCGCGAGGCAGGAGGTAAGATTATGGTTGGCTTGATAATAGAATTATCAATTTATTACCATTGAAAGGACTGAATCATGAGTAATTCAGCAAGCAACATTGAAGCAACATTGAGGTATATTTCTGTATCTCATGCTTATCCAGCCAGAGACAGAGCGATAGCTGCGCACATTCTTGATAAAATAAATTCGAATGAAATGGATGCAGAAAAAGCCGCCGAATACGCAATGAATACATTAAGCATAGTAAGACCATCATATAAGACAAATTGAATTGATGGCACCGCCGGAACCTGGTGGGGGCGGCGAGGCCGTCTGAGGGCATTACCTCTTAATGATCGTGTCACGAAAATCGAAACGAGGCCGGGAAGGCCGCTTAACGGACAGACGCAAAACCGGATGTTATAGTCGGAGAACGAACGCTTCTGTACGCTTTTGTGCCGCTTTCAGGCCCCAGAAACGCTCCCAAGCCCCTTAAAGGGCTCTTCTGCACCATCTGGAGTCGTCTCCTGATTACTGCCGAGCGACAGGCCAGGCGGGGGCATTTTATCGAGTTGAGCCTTGCCTGTGTTGACGTCGCCGTCGAGCGGTAGGAGAATCTGACAGACGGAAAGGCAAGAAGGGCGTGATCATGTTGCGACATCTTGCGACACCCCAACGTGCGCGCACGTGCGCGCACGCGAAGCAGGAGGTCAAATGATGGCTGGCAAACAGAGATTGAGCGTCAAGCATGTGATTGCCGCGTTGCAGAGGAGCGCGGGTTTGCAGACCGAGGCCGCAAAGATGTTGGGCTGCCACCGGAGCACAGTTGCCCGTTACCTCCAGCGTTACCCGAAGATCCGGGAGGCTCTTGACGATACCAACGAGCGGATGGGCGATATCGGCGAGTCACAAGTTTTCAAAGCGATCCAGCAGGGGGATTTGCCCACCGTCCGCTGGTACTTGGCGAGGAAACACCCTGGACGCGGCGGCCGGGCGCTACGGGATCGCCCCCGGCGTCCTGGCCCGCGAGGCCATGGAGGCCGGATGGCGCACGGCGCTTGACCGGGTGCGGAAGCGGATGCGGAAAGCGGCGCGGAAAGCGCCGGACGGACCCGCGACGGGAAACGGTCGGCGGCCCGATCGGGAGACGGCCCCGCGGTGGCGGGGAACTGTGTTGGAACCGATCTCCAATCCAAAGGATAGATAGATGAGCAATACCTTACCAAGGCAACATTTGTCGGCGACAGCTCGAATTGGCGTTGATTTTCTCGCGATAGATGGGGCGACCCGGCCTAGAAGCGGAAGCGGGTCCGGGTTCTGGGTCAATGGTCTGCAAAATGGTCGGACGAAAGTTCCTTATTTTGTCTTTATCACGAATAGACATGTTGTTGATTACTGGTACGGCTCAAGGAAGTGCGGGTATCGGCTTTCGGATGTTCGATTGCAGTCGTTTGATCTGGACGGTAACCCATTTCCGATATTGGAACTTGAGGCCCGTGACATATCAATCAAATACCCGGAGAACGAAAAACTCGACATAGCCGTTCTTACTTGCGATTACGACCCGCTTGGTTCTTTTCTCAAATCGTCTTTGCCAAGTCAGATAGTCACGATCTCTAATTCCCATTTAATTTCGGATGAAAGAAAATCGAGGGATTTGCCCTGGGGCGCGCACGTCTCGTTCGTCTCGTTCCAGCCCTGGGCCGACAGTGCGGTCGGAAGACCGATACTGCGATCCGGCATTGTCGCAAGCGACCCGCGTCACGACTATAATCTAGACGAAATAAACAGAGAGGATGTACTTCTGTTGGAGGCCATGTCCTTCGCGGGCAGCTCGGGGTCCTTGGTGATCGCGAATTCAGAGGGTGACACGTTTCGCGACGATTTCAGCGGACCCGGCGTTCGGCCCTATAGACCAGAGCAAATTCTTGGCATCATGTCGGGGCATATACGGAATAAGAGGGATGATATAGGAGAATTTTACAACATGCACACCGGGCCTGTCACTAGTCCATAGTTGACACCGTCATCGACTGCTGTCGCTTGAATGACCTGTAGGCAGCGGCGGTGATCAGCATGTATTTCATTCCTTTCCTGATCTTCTCGGT
>JAPOTI010000034.1 GCA_026709265.1 Paracoccaceae bacterium
AAAATGCCAGTGGCTGACCGCGAATCGAGGAACAAGCCCCTAACTACTTATTGCGAACAATTATATAAGTCCCTGAAATTTTCTCTCAGCAAACCTCGTTTCGATGTGACATGAGCAGCAAAACAGAATCCTCCTAACTCCTCGACACGCCTGAGCAGTTCCTGCCTCCCAGCATAGATGGTCTGATACCGCCTTTTGGATCTGTCAGTGATAAGTGACCCAGATAGCGTTCAAGTTGCTGTTCGCTCGTATCTTCCGAAAAGAGACATACCCAGTGGACCTTCTCGGTGGTAGCTATTTCGAACCTCGGGAAGGTCACGATACCCAGCAGCGGACAAAACTTTCCGCACGTTCTCTGAATCAGTTATGCTGCCATGGTCTGCCAGCCCCACAATCTTGATCAATTCAGCAAAACAGACTTCTCGTAGCGCAGAGGCATATGTGCGGACATCCATACCGTGATATCCTGTCCACGGTAGTCAGCACTTTAGCGATGAGGATTGACCTGCGGGGCGCATGTCCAGAACTGTGCATATCTGTGGCTCTCGACGCTCACGTCCTGCCTTGCCCCCGCGTCTGGATCGCTACAAATGGTTGACGGCCCATAAGTGAGATTTTGGCTGGCCCAGCAAATTTATCCCGCTATGGGCCATAGAGTTGACCTGCGCTGCAAGATTGGCCGACTCATGGCGATGGATGGGACGCCTGACTGATATCAGCACAAATGAGGCGCATCATGAGACGATTGAATCCATGTTGTACCACCATTTCATCTTGATTGCGGACAGAAACTGCAAGGGTGACAATCCCGCGGTCACCTTGGCTTGTGCTGCGCCGGGCATGAATCGTCAAGCAAGCCGAAATCCGGTCGCCGACAAAGACTGGCTTGGTAAATTTTATATCCCAGCCAAGTGAAGCCACAGCATCCAGTTGAACAGGCGACTGAAATTTGAGCCCGTCAGCCAATCCAAGAATCAGTAGACCATGGGCAATCCGAGACACAAACCCAAACTCTCTTGCCGCCTCATCCTCAAGATGGAGCCGATATCGGTCGCCGGACAATTCAGCATATTTGCTGATGAGATCAGCGGTGATCTCGACCGATCCTGTCCGATACCAGTCTCCAACAGCCAGCGCGTCAAAGAAATAACGTCCCGGGCCGAGCTGTCTGCCAGCCGCTGGTTCAAGGGGAGAACCGAGTTCGCTATCCATCAGATCGGCCGATCATCACACCGACTCCGGTACATATCCTGACCATCAGACTCACAAACTCAATCCTCATCGCTTGTGGTGGCGGATTTGGTCGCCTTGCCAATCGTTCCTTGATTTTCCCCAACCTGACCTCTGTGAAGAAGCAGATGATCAGCGAGCACGCATGCCATCATCGCTTCCGCAACTGGAACCGCGCGGATACCAACGCACGGGTCATGACGCCCTTTGGTCACAATTTCCACCGGCTCACCTTTCAGGGAAATCGTGCGGCGCGGAACACGGATTGAGGAGGTGGGTTTCACCGCGAACCGTACAACAATGTCTTGTCCGGTCGAAATTCCACCGAGAATACCACCAGCATGATTGGACAAATATCTGGGTCCTGACCGACCGGGACGAATTTCATCGGCATTCTCACTACCCGTCAGTTCAGCAGCCGCCATACCTGCACCAATTTCCACCCCCTTGACAGCATTGATCGACATCATCGCTGCGGCAAGATCAGTATCGAGTTTCCCATAAACCGGTGCCCCCAGTCCCGGCGGGGGACGAATTGCGCGGCATTCGATGATGGCACCGACCGATTCACCTGCGCGACGGATGGCGTCAAGTCGTGTCGCCCATTTCTCGGCCGCCGCCGCATCGGGGCACCAAAAGGGGTTCCGGTCAATTTCGTCATCATCGGCAAGATCGGCTGCAATCCGCGAGTCTCCCATCTGCACCATATAGCCCCGGATCCTGGTCTCTGGGGCGAGCGCGCTCACGACCCGTCGGGCAATACCACCGACGGCAACCCGTGAGGCAGTTTCCCGCGCCGATGAACGCCCTCCCCCGCGGTAATCTCGAATGCCATATTTTTGCCAATATGTGATGTCCGCGTGGCCCGGGCGAAATCTATCGGCAATATCAGAATAATCCTTTGACCTGGTGTCGCGGTTGCGGATCATGAGCTGAATGGGCATGCCGGTGGTTTTTCCCTCAAAACAGCCTGACAGGATCTCCACACGATCAGATTCACGCCTTTGCGTGGTGAATCGATTTAGTCCCGGGCGACGGCGATCAAGCCAGTGCTGAAGATGACAGGCACACAGATCGATTCCGGGCGGGCAACCATCCACGGTCACACCAATTGCCGCCCCATGGCTCTCGCCCCAACTCGTATAGCGAAAGATCCGCCCGAAACTATTGGTCGACATGCCCCGTCAACCACTGTTTGCCACACCGGATGAACACGCGCTCCAAAACGGCATCACATCGCATGTGACGACACGGAAAATCCTGCTTGTTTGAAAAGCCGGGCGCTTCATCCCCAAATGCATGTCGGTGCCTTGCCACCTCATCTACCCTTCTCGCTATCATCATCTCCATCACCGTTGCTCAACCTGCTAGTGTCAACAGCTGCATCGCATACCCCGTCTCTGCCCGCACCATACAAACAGCTTTACCGGGTTTTACAAGGTGAAGCCTATTTCGATGAGTCCGAAAATGGAATATTTCTGAAATCCCTGGTGGCAGTCAGTTCATCTGTGATCTGTGTATTTTCGTAATCAACCCGCTGCTTGCTTCTATCAGGCCTGCGGTCATTTTCCATCATTGCTGCATGGCATATTCCATAATAGTTAGGACAAGTGCGCTTGCGAAGTCGATCACAGCAGAATCCGGATCAGGAATGCGCTCAACTGTGAAATGTGCCAAGATTTCTGACAGAGGTCTGCATCAATGAGTTTTTCCCTCTCATCGGACGATCTCGCCTGCCGGCCGCTCACCGCTCTCGATTTCGTGTCGTTTGATATTGAAACAACGGGATTGGATCCCAAACGCGCCCGCACGATTGAAATCGCAGCGGTTCGCTTTCATCACAATCGTGTCTTCGAAGAGGATTCCTTCCAGTCACTGGTTGATCCTGGCGTTTCGATTCCTCCCAGCTCAACAAAAATACACGGGCTTACAGACGCCGATGTCGCGGGTAGCGCGGAATTCAAGCAAGTTGTGCGTGAATTTGCTGAATGGGCCGGGCCCAGTGTCTTTGTCGGTTATGGATCTGATTTCGACGTGGCCGTCCTGCGCGCGGAACATGAACGGTTTGGTATATTGTGGTCTCCATTACGCACGGTTGATGTCTTGCCCCTTGTTCAGATCGCCGAGCTTGGTCTCAGCAATTTCGGATTGGAAACAGTCGCCAAGAAACTCGACATTGCGATCACAGGTCGCCACCGTGCCTTGTCCGATGCGATCATGACTGCCGAGGTTTTTGCCAGCCTGATTCCCCGACTGAAACAGGCCGGTGTGACGACGCTGGCAGAAGCCGAACGTGCGGCTGCCAAGAGTCCGAATCCGCCCTCCGGTTTACGACAGGATCCGATCAGCAGGCCACCTGTACCTACCGGTATGGACAGTTTTCCATTTCGCCGTCGTGTCCGCGCGGTGATGACATCACCAGCAGCGGAAATTGGCAGAAATGAGACGATATCGGTGGCCATCGACAAGATGGCGAAGGACCGCATCTCGTCACTCATTGTTCGCTGGCCGGAAACGTCCTCCCTTGGCATCATAACATCCGGAGACGTCATCGCGGCCATTGCCAAAGACGGTTCCGCCGTGCTGTCCAAATCAATTGGTGATTATTGCTCGCGTGAATTGCAGACTGTCACCGACCGCGAGTTTCTCTATCGCGCAATCGTCGAGATGAAGACCAGAAATGTCCGTCATCTTGGTGTTGTGGATGAGAATGAAAATCTTGTCGGTGCCATAACGGGTCGCGACCTTTTCCATAAACAGGGCAAAGATGCGATCGCTCTGGGTAGCGAAATCCAGTTGGCCGGTTCAGCTTCTGAATTGGCACGTGTCTGGTCCGACCTTTCCACGGTTGCCAAAGTGTTGGCAAGTCAAGCCGTCGCACCCCGCCGCATCAGTGCGATCATTTCGCGCGAATTGCGTGCCATGACCAAGCGCGCATGTGAACTGGCAGAGATTGAGATCGGAACACCACCAACAAGATACGCAATGCTTGTTCTCGGCTCCGCCGGGCGCGGCGAGAGCTTGCTCGCCATGGATCAGGACAACGCGATTGTATTCGCCGACGGAGCTGACGAAACAGCCGTTAATTGGTTTGCCGAATTCGGCAATCGGGTTTCAGAGATACTTGATGAAGCTGGCGTGAGATTTTGTGATGGCGGAATCATGGGCTCCAATCACGAGTGGCGAAAAGATGTCAGCGGCTGGACCGACACTGTGCTGAAGTGGTTGAGCCACACACGCCAGGAGGGCATTCTGAATGCAGATATTTTCTTCGATGCCATGACGGTACACGGCGATTCTCTAATGGCTGCGGCGATGTATCGCGCCGCCCTCAAGAGCGCACAAGATGCACGGCCTTTTCTGCGGCTGCTTGCCCAGCGCGCCAGCGAGTTCGATAGTCCGACGGGATTTATGGGCCGTTGGCGCCTAGATGACAAAGGCCGCATTGATCTCAAGCGATGCGGGATCATGCCGATCTTTTCAGCCGCAAGGGCCGTGGCACTTGAACATGGTATCAACCATCGATCCACCTATCGTCGCCTGAGTGAATTCAAGGAAATGCATCCTGAATTCGCCCAGACTTGTGATGACCTCAGTCTGGCACACGGCACCATGCTCGGAGTCATCCTCAACCAACAATTGCGGGATTTTGATAACGGGATTCCACTATCAAGCCGTATCATTCCCGGCGATCTAGATCCCCTCGAGACGCAACAATTGAAATGGTCTCTTGGCAGGGTTCCACAGGTTACGGCATTGCTTGGTGTGCCGTCCTCCTGACCGATCCTCATGTCTCTTGGGGCGCGACGAACCCGGCGAGATCGTCAATCCATTCAGACAGGTGCCGGCACCGGGATGCTGCGCTTCAAACTGGAACGGTCAACGTATTGATCAGTCGGTGCTGTCAGGTTTCTTGACGGGCGCCCAGATCGTCTTGTTGGTGTAGTAAAGCATCACCGACATGACCACCAGGAGCAGAACGGCAACAAAACCCATCTGGCGACGAGCCATCAATTTCGGTTCGGCCGACCACATGAGGAACGCTGCCAGATCCATCGACATCGCCTCCAGCGAATTGTCCGAACCATCGGCATATTCGACCCAACCATCCTCGAGCGGCGGTGCCATGGAAATCCAACCGCCGGGAAATGCCGTGTTCTCGTAGAGAAAGGTTCCGGCTTCTTCTTTCTCCTCACCCGTATAACCGGTCATCAGGGCCACAATATATTCAGGTCCGCCGATCCCCCGAAACAGCTGATTCAAGCCCGTACCGTATGGCCCAGAAAACCCGGCGCGTGCCTTTGTCATCAGCGATAAATCCGGGGCACCTACTGAGTCATTGGCAGGAAAGTGATCAGTCGGTTTTGCTGCCCGGAAATCGTCGATGACAGGATCATACAGTTCGTATTGCTCTGCGAATGCCTTCACTTCATCTGGACTCAGTCCGGGACCGTCGGGATCACCAAGAGTCCGGAAAGGGACAAATTTGAGACCGTGGCAGCCGGCACAAACTTCCTGATAGACCTGCAGGCCGCGCTGCAATTGAGTCTGATCGAACGTTCCAAATGGGCCTTCAAAAGAGAAACTGACATCCTTGACCTCGCCGGCACCACCGGCGGCATAGACCGGACCTGCCAGCAGCAATGCCACGAGAGTTGCTTTGAACATTGTTAAACTCCGTCTGCGTGTCACTCGGTCTGGCCAGCAACTGCCATTGACTGTGGATGCTGCGTATCAAAATCGTCTTCGATCGACAGGGGCAACGGATCCGGTTTTTCCAGGAGCCCGAGCAGGGGCAGGATAATCAGAAAATATGCAAACCAGTAGGCTGAACCGATCAACGAAATGATCGCATAGATTCCTTCTGCCGGACGCGCGCCGGCCCAGGTCAATACGATGAAATTGATCACGAATAATGCAAACCACCACTTCAACATGGGGCGATAGCGTCCCGAACGAACTGAGGATGTGTCGAGCCAGGGAGCCAGTGCCATCACCAATAGCGAGCCGAACATCGCCATGACGCCGAAAAACTTGGCATCGATGATCCCGCCAGTGACAAAACTGGTAAACTGGACCACCCAGACATCCTCGGTGAAAGCCCGAAGAATGGCGTAGAAAGGCAGAAAATACCATTCGGGAACGATATGCTCGGGTGTCGCAAGAGGGTTGGCCTCAATATAATTGTCGGGATGGCCCAAATAGTTGGGCATGAAACCGACGATCGCAAAGAAAACGACAAGGATGACGCTGAGGGCGAATAAATCCTTGATCACGAAATAGGGCCAGAAGGGCAAAGTGTCACGATCTGCCTCGGCACGGGAGGCCCGTCGTACCTCCACTCCGGTCGGATTGTTGTTGCCGGTGGTATGGAAAGCCCAGATATGCACGATTGCCAGTCCGAGAATAACGAACGGCAACAGATAATGCAGCGAGAAGAATCGATTCAGCGTCGGATTCTCGACCGATGGCCCACCTAACAACCAGGTTTGAACAGCGTCGCCGATGCCCGGGATCGCACCAAACAGTCCGGTGATCACCGTCGCTCCCCAGAAGGACATCTGGCCCCAGGGCAGAACGTAGCCCATAAAGGCCGTGCCCATCATCGCCACATAGATCAGCATCCCAATGATCCATGTCACTTCACGCGGTTCCTTGTAAGAACCGTAATAAAGAGAGCGAAACATATGGATATAGACAGCCAGAAAGAATAGCGATGCACCATTCTGGTGCAGGTATCGCAAGGCAAATCCGCCATTGACGTTGCGCATGATATGTTCGACGCTGGCGAATGCCAGATCCACATGCGGTGTATAATGCATTGCCAAAACGATGCCTGTCACGATTTGCATGACCAGACAAAACATCAGTACAATGCCCCAAATCCACCACCAGTTAAGATTTTTTGGTGTCGGGATGAACAGCGCATCATACATCAGGCTGATGATCGGGAGCCGCTGATGCAGCCATTTTTCAGGACGCGATTTGGGTTGGTAGCTGTCGTGGGGAATGCCGGACATACAAAAAATTCCTATCCGAGTCGGAGTGTCGTGTCGTCAATAAACTCAGCTTTGGGGACGGGCAGGTTTTGTGGTGCTGGTCCCTTCCGAATACGTCCTGAGAGATCATAATGTGACCCGTGGCAGGGGCAGAACCAGCCATTGAACTCACCCGCATCGGCGAGCGGAACGCATCCCAAATGTGTACAGACACCAATCATCACCAACCATTCGCCTGATTCATCAAGAACCCGATTGTTGTCATCTGCAGAATCACCGGAATCAATGTTTGCATTGCGCGCCAGCGGATCAATGAGGAGGTTCATGTCCACATCACGCACCGTGGCGATTTCGTCTTCGGTGCGACGACGGATAAATACGGGCTTGCCAAGCCATTTCACTGTCAATTGTGTACCGGGTTCAACTTCTGAGACATCGACCTCAATAGACGACAAAGCCTGGACATCGGCACTGGGATTCATTTGATCAATGAGTGGCCAGACTGCTGCCCCGCCGACGACAGCACCAGTCGCGCCAGTTGCATAATAGATGAAGTCGCGGCGTGTACCTGGCTGGGTTTCAGCGTGAGACAAATTCAGCTCCCTCAATTCCGTCCGGCAATCTTGCGGCGACCAGGGCCGCTAGCCGAGCGCGGCGACTCATACAGACGAATAAACATCTCGTCCAGTCCTGGAATTTATCGACAGCAACTCCCGCTCATTCACGGCTCAATTGGTTGGCTGCGGTCATTTGGCCCGGGTGTCGTGGTGGGTTGCATTGAGGGTTCCGCGAGGAAATCTGCGCGGGCGATTGCCGAATCTCGTTGATTCCGCGCCAGAAGATGTCCTGTCTTCTGATCGGGTCATGCCGGCGCGGGGTGGTCAGGGTTGACCAGAAAGTGAGCTTTCATCTCGATTCATGGCATGCCGATTGACATGCCGGGCAGACGATCTGCAGGGCGTGATTGATCTGAGAGGTCCATGTCATGAGATGAGGAAAACAGGGATGCAGCGGTGCGCTGCTGGATCTCCTCGATCTGCTGGCCCTGTTGCGGCAGCTGGGGTTCAACCGACCGCCGTTCTGCTGTGCGTTGGGAAACAGTGTCGGGAGGATGGCGAAGCCGGGTTCAGAACGGATGACCCGCCGTGGCCCGACCACTGCTGAAACGGGTGTGTGCGCGCGCGCCCTGGCAGCGATGTCTTGGGCCGCGCCGACGTCTGTGAGGGCAATGATACGCTGAGATTGAGAACCATTACCCATATCCAACAATCTGTTGGAAATTGCCGCATTTGAGACGCTTCTGCGGCTGAGCTTTGAATTTTATGTGAACGAAATAATTATTCCTGTTTACCGGATTGGTGGGCGCCAAGGCGTATGGAAGTTGAAGAAACATAAGAAAGCGGCAGGGTCACAAGACACCAGGCAGGCGGGCTGACCACGGGTAGGCGCCGCGCCTCGTCTTCGCGCAAGCGTGCCGTCTTCAGCTTACGCATGACTGGCTGATAGACCGAAGATCCCTGATGGCCAGGGCGCAGGAAAACAGCCATGGGGACCAAATCGGTGATGTTTTGCCAGCGACCCCAATGGGTAAATCCCTGCAGATTATCTGCCCCCATCAGCCAGACAAACCGCACCGCAGGAAATCTCTGTACAAGATATTCAAGTGTATTGATTGTGTGGTGTGACCGAATATGTGTCTCCAGATCAGTAATCATGACACGTGGGTGCGTTTGTACGCGCCGCGCCGTAGCGATACGTTCTTGCAATGGTGCCGGTCTCAGCTGCTTGAGCGGGTTTTGCGGCGCGACCAGCCACCAGACCCGATCCAATCCCAACCGACGAAATGCCCATTCCGTTACATGAACATGCCCTTGGTGCGGCGGATCAAAAGAACCCCCGAGAAGCCCGACTTTGAGGTCGGTCACAACCGGCTTCAACCCAAAGCGATGCAACGGAAACGTCCTCCCAAATCCTGCATGCATCTCTCAAATACCCCAGTGAATTATCCGGTTTCTGGCGAACAAAGGATATCCCCAGTTGGAGAGTACCGCAAAGTGTGGGGCAATTGCATTTGATCTGTGATGGTGCGTATTCGTGTCATCACGCTCAGGGGTGCATAGCTCCGGATGCCGCCTTCATGTCCAGCGTTCCCAGTGACGGAGATACGACACATCCTGTACGGCAGCATCAAATGCTGCCTTTCCGACAAATGTCCAAACTGAACTGTATTGTTGCCCGCTATGGTGAATGAGGTTAGAGACCACGACCGCCTGCGAGCTTTGAGAATATCATGTCTGAGAACAAATTCGTATACCAGTTGGAAAACGTCTCCAAAACCTACCAGGGTGGCCGCAAGGTTCTCGAAAACATTCATCTCTCGTTTCTCCCCGGTGCCAAAATAGGCGTAGTCGGCGTGAACGGTGCGGGTAAATCAACCCTGCTGCGAATCATGGCTGGAATCGAGACAGAATTCACCGGCGAAGCGCGTCCTGCCAAGGGCATACGCGTCGGCGTGCTAAGCCAAGAGCCACAACTTGATTCATCTCTTGATGTGCGCGGCAATGTGATGCTTGGCGCGGCTGAGAAACAGGCTTTGCTCGCACGATATAACGAATTGGCAATGAATTACTCTGATGAAACTGCAGATGAAATGGCAACCCTACAGGATGAAATCGACTCGAAAAGTCTTTGGGATCTCGATTCGCAGATCGACCAAGCCATGGACGCTCTTCGCTGCCCCGCCGATCATGCCAATGTTGCCAGTTTGTCCGGGGGCGAAAAAAGGCGCGTTGCACTGTGTCGATTGCTGCTCGAAGCCCCTGATATGCTGCTTCTAGATGAGCCCACCAATCATCTTGATGCCGAGACCGTCGCATGGTTGCAACAACATTTGATCGACTACAAGGGCACGTGCCTCATCATAACGCACGATCGCTACTTCCTCGATCAAATCACCGGATGGATTCTCGAGCTTGATCGCGGCCGCGGAATCCCCTTCGAGGGCAACTATTCCAGCTGGCTTGAACAAAAGTCTCGCCGCATAGAGCAGGAAGCTGGCGAAGAAAAGTCACGGCAAAAGACTTTGAGCCGCGAGCTCGAGTGGATCCGCTCTGCACCTCGGGCGCGCCAGGCCAAACAGAAGGCACGTATCAACGCTTATAATGAACTCGCCAGCCAACCAGTGCGTGTGCGTGACCGGCAAGCCCAAATCATCATCCCCAACGGCAAGCGGTTGGGCAACACCGCACTTGACGTCAAGGATCTCACGATTTCATTCGGTGAAATCCACCTGATCGAAGATCTGAGCTTCGCGCTGCCGGCAGGGGCAATCGTGGGTGTCATCGGCGGCAATGGTATGGGAAAAACAACTCTTTTCCGAATCATCTGCGGTCAACTGAAACCAGACAAAGGCACGGTGAAACTCGGTGAAGCCACCGAACTCTCTTATGTTGACCAGACTCGCGATCATCTCGATTCCACGAAGACGGTTTGGGAAGAAATTTCCGGCGGACATGATGTCCTTGATGTCGGCAATACCGAGATCCACTCACGTGCCTATTGCTCATCATTCAATTTCCGCGGGAGCGATCAACAGAAAAAAGTCGATATGCTGTCGGGCGGGGAGAGAAATCGTGTCCATCTCGCCAAGCTTCTACGCTGCGGGGGCAATCTGCTTCTGCTTGATGAGCCTACCAATGATCTCGATGTCGAAACACTGCGTTCCCTGGAAGATGCCCTGGAAAATTTTGCCGGATGCGCCATGATCATTTCCCACGATCGCTTCTTTCTTGATCGCCTCTGCACCCATATCCTTGCTTTCGAAGGCAATGCCCATTGCGAATGGTTTGCCGGAAACTTCGAATCATATCTCCTCGACAAGGTCAGACGACTCGGCCCTGAATCGATCCGACCCAGCCGAGAAAAACATCGTAAGTTCAGCCGCTGACCTGCATATCTCACAAGGATTCGTGCAAGCAGTCGGTCGGTCGGCGAATTGCCCGCATGGGCCTTGCATGGGGTCCATTTAACCATTTGTGCTTAAGTCGCTGTTTCCAGCTTTTTAAGCAGACAGAGCCAAATGTCTTTTCTGAATTTTTTGGGTAACTGCTCACCCCCATGATTCCGTCCTGATGCCGGGCCGCCCGCAGGCGCGGG
>JAPOTI010000063.1 GCA_026709265.1 Paracoccaceae bacterium
TCGGAAGGAATCGGCCGCGCGAAGGGGGATTGACCCGCCAGGTCGTGGCCCTCACGGATGCTGTCGGACATCGGATCCGGTTTGGGGTTCTGCCGGGTCAGACCCATGATCTCAAGGCTGGACCTGAACTCCGGGACGATCTCACCTGTGAGATGTTGATGGGCGACAAGGCCTTTGACGCGGATGGGGTGCTGGAGACAGTGGCGGAACGCGGAGCCACGGCGGTGATCCCGCCGAAGTCAAACCGCAGCACACCCCGCGATTTTGACCGCGACGCCGATCAGGAACGGCATCGGATTGAGACTGTCTTCGCGACAATCAAGGAGGCCCACAGTCTCGCCACGCGTTCCGACAAAACCCTTGCAAGCTTCGCAGCCGGGATTCACCTGATGGCCGGCGTGGTGGCCGCACGATCATTGTCAACGGGCCTTAGGCTATTCCTGTTGCCAAGCCTCAATGTTGAAAATGAAGTTCTCAATCAGCTTTCCCGCTGACGACGCACAACCCACGCTTATAGGGGCATCGTATAGTTTGTACGTTCAGCTCCATTAAGGGAAACAAACAGAGAGCATTTCTATGGATTGTTGATTTGGATCACTCTGTAGGGGGTTGAGCGACCGATTCGGGTTTCCGTCCGACTCAACCGTAAATCCTAAACCCACAGGGTTATGCTCGAGAAGCGTCAAGCGGGGTTTTGTGAAAAAAGTTATCTGAAACACCAATTTTTTCTTCAAAGCCAACGGCAATGTGCTTCCCAAGGCGATCCGTTCTTTGGCATTCCATGCCGTATGCTGTTTCGGTGCTCTCTAAATCCAAAATAACGTTATGTATATTTTCATATTCTGCAACTTTTGCAGCCCCCCGCTGCAGCGGGTGTCCGGTAACAAATATGCCTCCTTTTGCGCCACAATCCTTAATCGTGTAAGCTAAAGCGGCTATTTCACTCTGAGATGAGTGCTTTTTTCGCTGTCTGCATTCAATAATTATAAACTCACCATCCGCTAACACACCTTTTGCATCAACTTCCCAACAGACGCCTGATTTACCCCCGATTTTTTGTTTGGGTTCAATATCTGTCAGTTCAAAGTATTTCTTGGTGGTGTTCTTCAATTTCACGACGAGCTGTTCAAACATCTTTCCATTATGTGACATCGTAATCTACCATAAGAATTGATATGATTTTGAAACGTATCTGTCAGTCTCGCCCGCCTGTGGTTTCCTTGCAACCCTGTAGGCCTAAACGGCCCGAAGAGGGGCGCTACGCTCGAGGATATCGGGAGCATTCTCAGGATGTAGCATGTTGTTATTCACCAGTTGCGTACGGACCGTCATCGGAGACACCTTGAAATGACTGGCAACTTCGTCCTGTTTCTCTTCTGAAAGATCATTTCCGATCATCGTCTCGACAGCCTGAAAAGGGCATAGGAACTCAGCTGCGAAAGCGCGCTGCATCTTCTGTCGATAGCTGTGAGAGGTTGTCGCAGGGTAGAGACGTTCATTTGAGTTCTCGATCTGGGTGTGAACAAGGCGATCGCCGATCAGCCGCGCCAATTCGAAGCGGCGACTGGCCTCCCATTTTGTTGGCCTGAGAGTGACCTTGGCTCTTCCATTGCCTCCATTCAGTACAAATGACATTTTGCCTGCCCGACTTGAGGGGCTGGTGATTATATCATGAACTGTCCCCGCGAATGCAGCCAGACGATCGTTCGGGATGCATTGATCGCCAAGGCCCTCCTGCTGCCGCAAGGCCTGTGCGAGACTTTCGCCAAATCTCCATGCATGAAGATGGCCGCACAATGGTCTGCCTTTGGGATTGATCAAACACAGGGTATCTTCGGCATTCATATCGAATCCTCCTCTGGCTTGATCCTCGATCTCCTGAGACCAGGTCCTGCCATTGTGGGGACTTGTGCCATCTGTTTCGGCTGCAACCAATTCGGCCACAGCATCCTCTCCAAAGCGGTCCGCATCCGCAAGGTAATTCGTGATCACGGCTTCATCGACCTCATCCGCATCGCAACCGAGTACTGCTTCGAGCTTGCGATAGCGGGTCAAATCCTTTTGTTGCCTCTCCTGATTGAGATCTCGCCAAAGACAATGGAGGTTTGTGGTCTGAAGACCGCTGTCATCCAACCGCGACAGCACGGCTTGAACGAATCCGTCTATGGCACTTTCAAGCGCACACATCGGTATGATTGCCGGGTAACTGGTGCCAAGGTACTGAAACAGGGCTTTCTCGCCACGCATGCTTGGTTTGGATGTCAACTTGGCGGACTTGCCATCCGATTCAATTTCGATGCATGGCCAAATGTAGCCGTCTCCTGCAGTATTCATGTGATGCGCCAGAGCCCATTCAGGTTGGGTTTGTTTTGAGCCTTGGGACGGCATTTCCCACATGATTCGCCACCAGTTCCAGACCAGCCATTCGGCCAATGCGTACCCAGAAATGAGGGGCCCTTCACACAACGCATTGCTTTCGCTTTCGATGCCGCATGTCAGCAAGTAGCCATTGGCCTTGACAACCAACCGGCCAAATGTGGAACATTCCTCCGGCAACCCGGAATCCAGTGACCGCGGTTCAAGTGAGATCGTTACGGGACTGGGCATCTGGCATTCCATGTATCAATGACAAGCGTTCGCATCGCATCCTCATCTTGACCCAACTCATAACCATGGTAGCATTTGCTGCCTTTGCTGATCTTGGCTTCGTAGACTCTGTTGTCCCCGTCCTCATCAACGACCCAGATATATTTGGGACAGTCCCCGATTCTGTGTGTGCTGATCATGGCTCGATCAATTGCCTTACGAAAAAGCGCCTGCGCTCGGGCCATTGAGACTGAGCCCGAACCATCGCAAAGAGATTTGCTGGGCCGCGGACTGGTTGGTGGTCTGAAACCAAAGTCTGCTGGAATTGTCTTGTGGTGTGGGCTGCCGGTATATCTCACATGCTTTCTGAGCCATTCAATGTCATCCTTGCTGACGCACTGCATGGATTCAATTCTTCGCTTTGGATTGTTTCCCGCTCGTTTTGGCATCACTTATCCTTCCCATGACAAAAAGAATGTCTCACGCGCGGAGGAATATCCCACTCAATACTGAAACCCATCAAAGCGGCGTTGCCCGTTGTCGGTTACGAGACCCATGCGGCCTCTTTCCAGTCGAGTCAAGGTGACAGCACTGCTGGAACCAGAGAATCTGCGGTCAACAGCCTTTCAAACCACAGATTGTTCAGCTCCCAGCCTACGTTGGGAGAGTCCTGTATAGTGTGGGATATCCGACATACGCGATTCCTAGCACCATCACAGATCAAATGCAACTGCCCCACACTTTGCGGAACTCTCCATCTATGAAGGATTCAATCAAGCCCGCCGCGCGATCAATATCTCTCAGGGTGATATAAGCTTTAACACGCATAGATCGTCTTGCGATCCCTGTTGACCAGCACCATGAAGTAAGGGTCGCATCTGGCACCCTTGTCCATGACATCCACCTTGCAGCCCATCACAGACGCAAGTTCCCGGCGAAAACCCATCACGCGGCGTAACGTACTGCCCCCATCAACCGGAATGTAATCCACGATGAAATCAAAGTCGCTGCTCTCGGGGTCGAAGTCATGCTCCCGCGCCGCCGAGCCAAAGACCTCCAGCTGCCGGATCTGATACTTGCGGCAGAGTTCCGCGATCTCTTTCTTGCGCGATTCAATATCAGGGTGCATCTGTCCAACCCCACATCTGGCTTCCCTTCAGCCTGCACCGCACTGCGCCGACCCCGATGACAGATATAGGACGTCAGCGATCAATTGTCATCTTGGATGATGATTGGTGTCATCCTGATTGTCGCGCACCTCTCACCCAGATTGACGCGCTATACCGCAGGCCCGCGGCGGGTCACCGTTTGGGTCTCACCGCAGACGGTCCGGGTGACTTGGATGTGACCATCCATGTTCACTTCAGCATGGAGTTCCGCCATGGGTTTCCAGATCAGTGCGGTCTTGTCTGTATTGAATTGCCGCTGCCCGAATGTGGCCCGCGTCAGGCGAAGGGAATGGGTGTGCAGATCGGCCACAACCGCGTCCGTAATCCGTTCGGAGAATCCAAACCAGCAACCGCCCGCGCGCAGCTGACTTCGCATCAGACGGGTCCAGTTGAGTTCAGGCATTGGCATACCCGCCGTGATCGCCGGCTGAATCGCGGTCTCCATGATGCGCACCCGTGGCGGCGGGATCGCATACATCCCGTAGCCCCCGAATTCCCAGACATTGATCTTGCCCGTGGTCGCCAGCCCGATATGCACCGAGACCAGCATCAACTGCGCCGTCAGGAAGGGCAGGAAGTAATGTCGCAACCCCATGCTGTTCATCCGAAATATCCCGCGAACAGATCCACGAAACTGTCCAGATGAAACCAGCCGATCAGGGCCAGCGGCACCAGGGCCAGAAACAATCCCACGGGCAGTGCACGGCGGGCCACAAAGACCAGACAGAGAAGATTGATTGTCTGGAACACCCATTCATCGGCAATTGTCCCCGCCGCCAGCATGAAGGCAATCTCAGTGATCAGAATGACAGGATGCCGCACACACAGGAGGAAACAGATTCCGATGAGGAGTTGCCAGATCACTGTGAACCGACCCAGCCAGACCATCGCGCTGCAGGGGCGGGCATTGTCAGCGGTGATGATCCCCCCGCAAATCCCGTTCAACCATTGCTCGGTCAGACTGCCTTCGGCCGCAAAGGCGGCAAACATCGTGCCATCGAGATAATGGCCGGCGATGAGTTTCTGGACACCGGCGGCCACCATCATGATTCCCATCGAGATCGAGACATAGCGGGAGAAGGAATTCCCTGTGAGCAAGGTTGGACGCAGCAGCACCGGGATCATGATCCAGAGGGCAAAGAAGATATGATTGGCTGACCAGGGCCAGGACAGCATCATCTCCGCAATGGCGGTCGCAGGGGCGAGGAGAAGCCAGCAATCAATCCCATGCTCAAGGCTGCGGATCGCAACGATCAGCGCCGCAACCGATAGAGCCAGGAACCAGACGGGTTGCTCATCAATGATGGAAGCCGCCGTGTATTTCAGGCCGAACAGCAATGCCAGCATCGACAGGGACAGCGACGCTGCGCGGGCATAGGGCAGGGGATGCGACAACCAGCCACCTCCAGGGTGCCGTGCGCCGCGAGATGGCGCATGCAGATGTGTGGCGGTCACGGCGTGAATGATGACCCGGAATCTTCTGGTTTGGGTTTGGCTGGCTTCGGGGAAACCTCCCGGAGTCGCTTGATCCCGTCCGTTCCGGAAAGAGCGGGGTTGGTGTCTCCGATCATCAACGCTGTGCGGTCTCTTTCATCCCTGACCTTCGGATCAACTCCGGCATCCAGCAATGCCATGACAATCGCGGAGGCATCCTGTGGAGCTTTCCGCCTGACCGCCCAGTGCAACGCGGTCGAGCCGTCAGGCCCCAGTGAATGGGGATTGGGTTGAGTCGTCAGGAGGTTCTGAACAATATCAGGCGCGGCATAATGTGCCGCGTAATGCAGGATTGCCCAGCCTTTGTGGTTGACGGCATTCACATCCGCCCTGCGTGAAATCAGCAGATGGGTGGCTTCGGCCTGGTTGTTGCCCGTGGCCCAGTGCAAAGCTGTGATTTTTTTGGTTTGCGGAGATTCCAGCCTGTCGGGTTCCTCACCGGCGTCCAGCCGCCGCCGCAACGCCGCAATATCACCCATCCGCGCGGCGGTGTGAAGGGCCGGGGGTTTGTTGGGTGGAGGATAGAATGAATCAAAAACAATCCGGATTTTTTTACCGGCCTGCTCACGCCAGACAGGATCATGGACGGTTTGTTTGGCCGTGTCATTATCCAGAAACCTTGAGAGTTGTTCGCGAAAACCAGGACTGTCAACCAGTCCCGAGATCCGGTCTGCCGCCGCGTCGATCTGGGTGGCCACATCTGCGATCCCGGCATCAACCGCCCGCTGCATGACAAGATCAGAATTGACCTGTGTTCCTTGTTCTGCAAGCCAGTTCATATCCCACAGATCCCGCCAGCGCGGCTGCCTCCGGTGCAAGATTGACGAGGAACAGGCCACGATTTTGTCAGCCAGAATCGAGTCTTTCGATTTGACCCGCACGGAGAAAGGCCGGCGCGCCGATGACAGAATGGGATAGTGGTTCTGAACCGGCAATGTCTCGGGATCACGTCCTGACATGGGCGCGATATCGAGATGAATGCGCTGGCGGGGCATGTCCGCTCTTTCCGGACGCGTCACAACGCTGATTCGCCAGGTGGAGACAGCGACATCAACCAGAAAGCGGCGGGCTTTTGGCGGCAGGACCTGCACGTCGTGCCCATACCGCTGGGTCAGATCAGAACGAATGGCCTCTTCCAGTCCGGCCATCTGGTTCGCTGCAAAATCAACGCCTCCATCGAAATCCAGATCCTCACTGTAACGCAGCGAGCCGTGGCAGAGGCGCAGGGCCGTCCCGCCGATAAAGGTCAACTCATCAAGATAGCCCTGGGATTCCAGACAGCGCAGGATATCGAAATGCAGGATTTCTTTTTCAATGATGGTTTCCTTGTCCTGCAGTTGTGGATTGTCGTCCACGACCTGTTGGGAAATGTCCGTCAGCTTGCGCATCAGTTCCGTGGGATCGCTGCCGGGTCATCCGCAAACCCGTATTCCTCGAGAATGTCGTCATATTCCTCCATATCAACCATATCGACATTACGTCCGACACGGCGGAGATCACGCAGTGCCACGGGCGGGCGCACCAACGGGAGGGGGCGCTGGTCATCATAAAGCAGGATCGGACGGATGGTCTCCGGATCACGCGTCGTGTGCGTGAACTCGATGACGCCCCATTTGGTCTGGATTTCCCCACCGCGTCCCGTGGTCATCACCGTGATCCGATCCAGCATGATCTGGGAGATTGCGCCATATTCACACAGCACCGATTCGAGGCTGAGATAGTTGACATGCCCGCGGCGAACAACTTGGGCGATTTCCTCCTTCAAGCGCCGTAAATTGATACTGTGTGAGGCCCAGTTCACATAGATGCCCCGTCGCGCCCGTTCCAGGAAACCGGCCTTCAGCAATCGGTTGAGTTCCGTCCGGAACCGCCGCTCAGAACTCAGACCAAAGGCCTGGCGCAGATCATCCGTCGTGAACACACCCTGGCCGTTCCGGTCCAGTTCAGCGAGAATCCGCCGCGTGTCTTGCGTTATTGATTTATAGGCCGACATCGCCAAAGCTCCGAACCTTTCGATGGGGATCCTGATATATAGGAGATCAGAAATGAATTGTCATCTCGGATGATGGCAGGCTTTGTCATGAGACATCCTGCTTTGCAGGTAGCAGGCGTGCCCGCAATGAGGGTGGGGCGCGGGCACAGAGATCGTCCTGACCGAACAGGCGGTTACGCCGCGCAGCAACCCAACTGTAAGACGCGTTACGCCAACCGCGTGGAATGACGCACAGCCCGACCAGCATCCGCCACGGGAAGGGCAGCCGCATGGCCACGCGGATCATTGCATCGCTGCGATCCCAATAACGGCCTGTCTCATCGACAAATAACCAACTCACCGGATCGTCCGGATCAAGATTGGCCGTCGACATCATCGTCCGGCCCGGATCTACGCCAGCGACGGCGATTCGGAGCCGGCCCGTCCTCTCCACGCGATCAATGAAACGCGCCGCCCGTGAGCAGAGGGCACAATTCCCATCAAGGACGATCACAGGATCCGTCACCGGATATCCGGGATAGCCGTGACGGGGTGACCCCCGTTCAGGTTTGCGTGGGTTAAGGCTCGCATGATGATCCGGAATCTCGCGGTTTCGGTGTTGACTTTGGTGTGACCTCCCGGAGTCGGGTCAAGCCGCCCGTTCCCCCAAGTAATGGATTTGTCTCTCCAATCATTAAAGGTGTCCGGCCCTTGTTGTCCTTGACTGTAGGATCAGCACCATCGTCGAGCAATGCTTCCAAAATCGCCGCGGCGTCTTGTGGATTTCTGTGCCTCATTGCCCAGTGCAGGGCGGTGGAGTCGTCGGGGCCTTGCACATTGGGATCCGCACCGGCATTGAGCAATGTCTGCACCATACCCGGCGCGGCATAATGCGCCGCGTAATGCAGGGGTGTCCAGCCTTCTGCATTCTTGATGTCGACGTCAGCACCGGCACTGACAAGTGCTTGAATGATATCCAGATGACCGTGAACGGCCGCGAGATAAAGTGGCGATGCAGAACCGGAAGGAACTGACGTGTCGGGAATGTTGGGATCACGCCCGTCTGCCAGGAGCGACCGCACCCTGTCGATGTCCCCGGACTTGATCGCCGCGTGCAGATCCTGTGCTTTGTCCTTGGCCAATTGCACAATCCCGTCCGGGCGCGATAATGGGTCAGCGGATCGGGATGGAAGCACCTGTTGGGTGGTGTCATAGCTCTCGCGGAAATCATCATTGATATCAGAACTGAACTGGTCGAAGGGATACCGATCCAAAGTTCGACCCGTGGCATGAATCTGATCGAATAAGCTGGCGGCCGAGGGAATGACCTTCAATGATTCCAGGGCCAGGGGGAATGACCAGGTTGACATCCGCCGCACATACGGTCCGAAGTCCATCGTCTCGACGCGGCGATCTTCAAACAACACAAGTCCAGTTGCATCGCGGGTGAGCGTTGTACGGAGAGAAGATGCCATTTCCAGAATCGCAAACTTTCCGGCATTGCGGGTTCTGGAATCTCGCGGGAAGCGTGCGCACTCCTCCGCAGGAAGGGCCTGCCGAAGTTCGGCAATTTCACGAAGCATGGATCCATATGTGGTTTCAAACACGCGGATCCGGTTCTCGATTGATGCGAGCCAGGTGGCCAAAGAGTCTTGATCCGGCGTGCGGACCCGGCCTCCAAACAGTTCATACCTGACCGCATCGGCGATCAGGATCTGCCCCTTGAATCTGTTGAGAAGATCGAGTCGTCCGGCCAGGGATAACGAGATCAGCGGCCCGGTGTCCGGCATGACGACCGTGATCATGACGCAACTTTGGGTGGGTCTTCGGTCTCAATGGTTTCCAGACCCAGCAGTTGCCGCACCAGGGGCAAACCTTCACGGACTTCGCGTGCCACCTCGGCTTCACGCCCCTGGCCCCGCGGAAGAGGAAGATCGTGCCGGGCCATGGTGAGAAACAACTCACGGTAGCCCGATAATTGCAACGACTGAATGACAACCTCGGGGCCGATCTCTCCCGCTGAATAGGCACGAAGATACTGTGCTGTGGTGATGAGGCGCGTCATCTGTCTGTCCTTCAATGATCCGATCCCTCAATGAACAGCCCAATTTCCTCTGTTGCCGTTTTGACTTCACAGTGGAAATGGGGCTTCAAACAGCTCATGGAATCATGCAGCATAGACCGTTTTCCGATCTCTGTTGACTGACGCCATAAAATATTTGTTGGGCTTCGTACCCTGATCCATCACATTGATCCTGCGGCCCATCACAGATGCAAGTTCCCGGCGGAAACCCATCCGTGCAGACTGAGTCCGAGCAGGAAATTTCGATTCAACAAGAACTAACGAAGGGACAGTTTACGGCTGCAGGCTGATCTCTTGACTGTCTGACCGGAATAATCCATTTCGAGGTCGCACAGACCACGAAATTCGGCCAGAGACTCAGCGTATGGTAAAGCTTCCGTCATTATTATGAAATGATTGTTTTTGTTTAGGTCGGCGACGAGTTCTCTGGTGAGGTTTTCTCTAAAGTCATTTGCAATTCCACACTCCTGATTTGACAAGTCAACTGGATGGCACAAAGTCACTGACTTTGGTGGAGCATTCGGATCACAAGCATTGTTCAATTCGTCATACCATTTTTTTTCAATAGTTCCATCGTCAACACTGACAGAAAACTTCAGCGCACCGTAGTGGTTGGCTAATTTATGCCACAGGAAGGAATCTTGGCACGCATCTTCATAGGCGTAAAGGTGAAGAGAGACGCTTTCAAGCTGTATGCTCGGGTCAGACAGGGCGACAATGAGTGTGCGGCGGGCGACTTCTTCATTTGAAAGGTTGAGGACGCCAGTAAATTCACTCAGACTGTCGAGAGAGCCTTTCCACGGCAACTGCTGCGCTGAAACCGAAAGGCCAGACATCACAATGGCCACAGAGATACAAAGAATCCAGATATTGTTCATCATTCTACACCCGATGGGAACAAGAGATCAGATGGGAATGTAAAAAAGACACCGCCGGAAACTCCGATCACCCCGACGACAAACGCGGGCAATGCAATGCCTTGGATGAACAGACGTAACGGGCCACCACCCCTGTGCTGTGCGGTGATCATCAGAGCGAGAAGAATTGATAAAGACGCTATGGGCAGGCTCAAGAGGTCAATGAATTCCAAGATAACCAATGGGCCAAAGTCCCCTACTCGGAAGTTGCTCCAAAGGACTATACCAAGACAGTATGACAATGTGCCAGAAAGTGCAAATACCAACCTCAGCCAAAAGTTCTTCAGTCACTGTTCCCAACCACCCGGATTCCTGTCCGAGCAAGGAGGCCGCTTAGACAGGAACAACGCTGCGAGAAATCCCCCAAGCGTCATTTCTCTGAATTCTTCATTTGTATCCACACTACGCATGTTTCAAGCCTCTGGCTGCACACAATGACTTATAGGCTGTCAACCAGGTGATGGCCAGTCATATGCCCTCTCACGGCAGCAGACAGCCGCCGTTATTGTCGAGAGAATCACAAGCTGAACGACGTTCTGGAATCTTTGGGTTCAGGATCCGGCGGCGGTTTTGGCGACACAGCCCTGATTCGGGTCAACCCCTCTGTTCTGGCCAGCGCCGGATTTGTCCTGGCGATCATCAATGCGGTGCGGCCCTGATCATCGCAGGTGGCGGGATCGGTGTCGGCCACGAGCAGTATCGTGACGAGGGTGTCGGCAACCTCTGGGCCTTGCGCTGCTCTCCCCATTGATGAAGGATTGCAGCCTTGCGCCCGAACGGTCACAGCCGTCAAACGGGGCGTTTTGCCGACAGAATTTTTTGCCCCTCTCCCCGCGGGGAGAGGGGCAGCATCCGCCACTCCCCAGGATTCTCACCCTGTTTGTCGCAAATTCTCACCCTGATTGACGCGCCACAATGACGACAGGATCTCTCATCTTATGTTCAAAACAGCAGGCACGGGATATTCTACCCACAAGGTTTACAAGGATCACAAGTCCAATGATGATCCAGAATCTCGGGGTTTCGGTCTTGAACTGGGTTTTCTGGAGACGTCCCTGAGCCGCTTGAGCCCGT
>JAPOTI010000057.1 GCA_026709265.1 Paracoccaceae bacterium
GCGCACTTTCGCAATTGTCCTCATGGGCCATGGCGAGGAGTTTGACCGTCAATCGGCAGGCGTCATGTGCACCACACTTTTCCAACGCTGTCTCGAAGCACTGTTGGTATTCCACACGGGGAAAGAGGTCATCCCGATAAACCAGGTTGAGCAGTGCACCCGGCTGGGTCTTGAGGGCACCAATGACATGCCGATAATTGATGACATGAATGGCACCCTGACCGGCCTGATGGGGCTTGCGGGGCACCGTCAAACAATGATCCGTACCCAGAGTGAGCGCGATATGATCGGCATGAACCCGCGCGGATCGCCGATGGCCCATCAATCGGGTGGGGACCGAAGTGAAGACCCGCCGCAGCGTGAAGCCGCTGGTGGCGGTCACCCGCACGCTGACCTCTTCATAGTCTTCACTGCGCCGTGCCGGCAACGCCTGGAGATGCTGGGCTTCGGCCGTGATCGCCTGATGATATGGCGGCATTGATCCGACCGATGATGTCCGTGATGAAAGACCGAGTGGCATCCCGATCAGTCAAATCCCGGGAACCGCGGATGAGGAGCGCATCCGTGATCTCGCGCTTGAGAGGGCCGTGGGGGCTCTCAATCGCCCCATTCTCGTGCGCCACACCCCGGGTGTTGCGGGTCGCTTCCATCCCGTCATCCTGGCAGAGTTGCGCGGTGCGCGCTGTCGGGTCATCCGCGGCATCTTTCGACAGGTTTCGGAACGCCGCCGACAGACTGTCGGTGCGATGCTGACGTGGGGCCCCACCGACGGCCTGCACAGCGTCCTGAAGCCCTGTGGACAGGGCTGCAAAACTCTCGCCGCCCACCACCACATCGGCATGCGTGAAGCCCGACCCCGGCCGCCGGACGTGAGACAACCTGTGTCTGAGCGGAGCCCCATCGATCGTCACACCACACCCGTTCATATGGGGTCAAATCAGAAAGACCCATCTGACCCGGTTCGGATGTCTGACGGAAGATTGCATCCCTGTCTGGACCCTGCAACGCCCGCCACTGGCGAATCCGCCGTTCCAGAGTCCTCCGGATATTCGGATTGAGCTTCGGATCCCGCCGCAACAGCTCACGGTCCACCGCCACAGGCCGCATATCCTCTGATGCCTTGAGCAGGGGCACGACCACGCTCTCAAAGATATCCGCCAATGGATCGGGCCGCCGCCGACCACGCGGCTGGGCCTTCTGCGACGGCAGCCGACCGTCCGGGTTGATCCGATCACCCGTCGCCGTGCTGAAACCCGCTTTGGCCGCAGCACTTTCCGTTATGTGTGTATTTCGATAACTCATGAAAAGCCGCGTTTGTGCGTCTGTCATATGGCGCCCGGGCCTGCGGCTCTCCCTATTGGAATGAAGGATGGCAGCTTTGTGCCCGAACGGTCACAGACGTCAAACGGGGCGTCATGCCGACAGAATTTTTTGCCCCTCTCCCTGCAGGGAGAGGGGCAGCATTCGCCGTTCCCCAGGATTCTCACCCTGATTGTCGTAAATTCTCAGCTTGATTGACGCGCCACACTCCGGTGAATGCCGGGTTTGTGACGCTCATTCAGAGGGCTGATCGAACAGCCAGAGCTTCCGGTTTTCATGACGCCCCTGTGCCGTTCTGCGAATCTCTGAAGGTGCCGATCCATACCGTACATGTCATCGATATCAGGGAAGCGGAACCGACAATACCCTACCAAAAAGCACGATGCAGCCCAATGTGATCCCGACCACACTGGCCAGCAGGACTGTCCATCCCTTGACACTGTAGCGATCATGTTGAGCCACCAAGGTCAAAGCAAGTCCGAGCATCACCGCCGTGACCGCAAAACCGAACCTTTGAAACAGGAATGTGGCTGCCATCATGGCCAAAGGCAGTGCCGCCATCCGCAGCCAGGAACCGTCCACTGCGACTTCGGTCACTTGCCTTGTCAGGAATAATCTCAGGATCGCCACACCCACAAGCACAAGCATCGCCATGGCAATGGTCTCCGGGAAAACGGCGGCTTCCCGATTGAGATCGGCCGACTGGTTCAATCCTACAAGCGCAACTCCACCAAAGATCGCCAACGTCACCAGGTCGCGCAGCCGCGCAGACCGTGACACTGGGTCACGATGAACGACCTGTGCACGTGGGGAGCGCATGACTGTGCGTTTGATCTGCGGCCAGAACGGATAGAGGAAGCTCAGCAAAGTGAACCCGATAATCACCATCGAAAGCGGGCGTCCAAAGAACTGCCCCCAGAGATCACCAATCGCGGCACCAATTGTCCAGCTTTGCACGAAGCCTTGCTCGGCGATGCGGCCAAGGATCAGGCCAAGAACGATAGGCGATGCCGAAAAGCCGCGCTTGCCGGCTGCCCAGCCGATGATGCCAAGTACGATCATGATCGCGATATCCGAGATGCTGTTGCGGATCGCAAAAGTGCCGATCACCGTCATAAACGCAACCGCAGGCACAAGTGCTGCCTTTGGTGCGCGCACGATGGTGCCATATGCGAAACGCCCAATCATCAGGCCTACTGGCAGCATGAGGATTGTGGCCAGTAGCAATCCAAAGATGAAAGTATAAACGATATCAGCGCCCTCAGAGAAGAGACTGGGCCCAGTTCGTACACCCTGCACCAGAAGCGCACCAAGAATCACCGCATCGGGCGGTGTACCGGGGATCCCGAGAACCAGCGTTGGAATGAACCCGCCTCCGACGGTGGCATTATTGGCAGATTCGGTTGCGATAATGCCGCCCGGGTTTCCCTCGCCATATTTATCCTTTGCTTTGCTGCCGCTGCGGCGTGCTTCGGAATAGGCGACCAGACCCGCGATGGAGCCTCCCGCGCCCGGGAGCGCGCCCACCATCGTGCCAATGACAGCGCTACGCAGGACGTTGAACTTATTGGTGAGCATGATCCGACTCGCCTCGATAAGACGAAATCCGCGGGTCTGCTCGGGGGGTTTCAAATGTCGGTCGGGCTTGGCCACAAGGTCGATGAGAACCGGAATGCAATAGAGTCCGATCAGCGCCGACACGGTTTCAACACCGCCCAGAAGCGTGTTCGTTCCAAAGGTAAACCGGACTTCAGCGCTTGTTTCCGAAATACCGATCATTGCGATCAGAAGTCCGAAACAGGCCCCGATCATCCCCTTGAGAAAATCACCGGTGGATAGTGCCGCAATCAGCGACAGGCCGAAAACCGCCAGCCAGAAATATTCCACCGGGCCAAAAGCCAACGCCGCTTCGGCCAATTGGGGTGCCAGCAATAGCAATGCCAGTGCGCCCACCAAACCACCGATAACAGAGGCAAGACAAGCCACCGAAACTGCCAGATCTCCGTCACCGCGCTTGGCCATGGGATAGCCGTCGAAGGTGGTTGCAATGGCCGATGGCGTACCCGGTGTGTTCAGAAGTATCGCGGCATAAGCGCCGCCATAGATCGCACCTGTATATATCGCGCCCATCAGGATCAGCGCACTGTCAGGTGTCATCGTGAATGTCAGCGGCACCAACACTGCCACTGCCATGGTTGCTGTCAGTCCGGGGATTGATCCGATGATCGTGCCGGCGGCCACGCCCACGAGGGCAAGAACCAGATTCAGGGGTGACAAGGCACCCATGACAAAATCGAGCATTGGTGTCGTCGGAGAATCCGGGGGTGTCGGACTGAGTGTGGGGCGCTTCAAGCGCCCCTGCTGCTTTTGGTTACTCGATAATTCCTGCTGAGCGTGCGGCCCTGAGGTAGCCTTCGGCCTTCTCGGCAATGAAGGCATTCATATCCGCGCCGTAGCCGACATCGACGAGGGCAAAGCCACCATCCAGCATCCGCTGCTGGAATTCGGGTTCGGCATTGATGGCCTTGATCGCGTCAGATACCTGCATACGCACTTCCTCGGACGCGGAGTTCGGGACCGCGATTCCGCGATATGCGCCAGATACCATGTCAAAACCCAATTCGCGGAAGGTCGGTACGTCGGGGAATGCCGGGTGGCGATCTTCCATCGCAACGGCCAGCATGCGGACCTTGTCACCCTGCGCAGCTCCAACGGTCGTATAACCCCAGGCGGCACTGACCTGATTACCCAGCAGCGCTGTCACCGAGGCACCCGTGCCCTGGAAGGAGACATAGGTCGTCTCAATATCTGCCAGACCATCAAACTGTACCTGTGCAAGATGGTTGGCTGTGCCCTTGCCGGAGCCGGAAAAAATAACCTTTTTCGGGTTCGCCTTTGCATCATCAATGAGGTCCTGTAGCGTCATGTAGCCGCTGTCGGCCGTGACAACGATGGCATCAGGCGTGTAGTGAAACATGTAAACTGCCGCCAGATCCTCGGTCTGGAATCCCACATCACCTTGTTGCGGCTTGATGATGATATGGGGCAGGTTGATTCCCATGATTTTGGTACCATCCCCGGCCATATTGTTCAACTGGGACCACCCAACAGCACCTCCTCCTCCGGGCTGGTAGGAGACCACAAGCTGTTCGCCGAAGAGTTTTTCAAAATAGGGCTGCTGCAGGCGAGCAGTGATGTCAGATTCACCACCCGGGCCAAACGGAATAATATAATCAACGCTGCTCGTCGGGAAATCTGCGGCTGCTGCGACGCCAGTTCCCATAGCCAAAGTGAGCGCCAAAAGTGTTGTTTTCATTTTCATCTTTATCTTCCTGAGCCAAGATTTTTCTCTAATCCCACCTGTCTAAAGGCTTCTTTTTTGCTGCGTCAAGCCTTTTCACAGAGACTTCATTGACCCGATACCCGGCTTCATCCTCAATCCGGTCCATTTGAGAGAATGGAGTGGTGTGACTCTCATCCTGAATGATGCTTCATCGCAGCCAACCAATTGTGCCCGGAATTCGCGGCATTGCGAGTTCTCACCTGCTCTCGTGCAAACTTCTGCATGGGGTTGTTCAACTTCGCATAAAATGGCCACTCGAGGGTTTTTCCCATCATCATATGCCAAAGGATCATCTTCAGCCGCGTTCATTCTCGGTTGGAGCTTGAGAGGAACTATTCTCTCGTTTGCCTCGAAATCGTATAGCCACGCGGTGTGTAGATGAAGGACCCGTCGACACCCTGTCGGCGATCACGAGATACAACAGATTTTGTCTGGCTGTTTCCAATGATGACTAGAGTCATCATGTCAACGAGGTGGGAATCGAGGGCGTGGAGAGGCACCTGCGAGACGTTCTCGCCGTCCCGGCCGAGATTTCTGGCGATGAGGACCGGAATGTTCGGTTTTCGGTACTGCAATAATATATCCCGTGCTTCTCTGAGCAGCGTATGGCGCCGCCGGGAGGCCGGATTGTAGAAAGCGATGACAAAATCACCTTCTGCGGCGGCCTGAATCCGTTGCAGAATGGTTGTGCGTGGAGTCAGGAGATCAGAAAGGGAGATGGCACAGAAGTCGTGGCCGAGAATCGCGCCGGCGCGGGCCGATGCCATCTGCATGGCGGTGACCCCGGGAACACAGAGAATTTCGACGCGGTGTGCGGCTGACGGCGCACCGCCTGCATCCGGTTGTCGGTCCAGAAGTTCAAAGACCAGCGACGCCATTGCATAGATTCCGGAATCGCCCGAAGATATAAGAGCAACACGCTGACCTTGACTGGCCTCCTCAAGGGCAAACAGGCAGCGCGCGGTTTCTTCACCGAGTGGAAAATCGACAAGCTTCTTGCCACGCATCGTGCTGTCGATCAGTTGCAGATAACCCTTGTATCCGACAATGGTGTCAGCCTTGCCCAGCATGCGCTGTGCTTCAACAGTTCGGCCGTCGAATGAACCTGGCCCGATGCCGACAATCATCAACATGCCACGGGAAACACCGCCGCTGTCGTCAGCGTCGCGCAGAGAGGTGTCGATCCGTGCGATGGCGCAGGTTGCGGTTCGGGACTTCTGTTTGGGAACGATCAACGCGCCGCCGTGCCCGGCGGCGGCGAGGGCTGCGGCTTCGCTGACACCATGGGTTCCGGTTTCCCGGAAGACCCGCTCAGACGGTGCCGTGAGACGGTCGGCATAGGTTTCCAATTCTTCCGGAGAAAAAAAGCGCGCAGGAACTCCGAGATGATCTGCCAGATCATGAACCGCAGCCTCTGCGGCTTTCAAGTCGATGGAAACCACCTCACGAATGATGAATGGTGACAATCCAGTCGTGGTCAGGGTCCTGTCGACCAGAGCGTTGAGATCCTGCGGTGGACAATCGCGGATGCAACCAACACCGAGGATGCAAGTCTGTTGGGTATAGAGCAGAGATGATCCCGACTCGGTCACGAGGCGAATTTGGCCCTGCTGTACCGCGTCGGGGCGATGCGTCACATGGCGCAGTTCCAGAAGGGGTTGTAGCCAGGCGGCTTCGCCGTAGAGCGATGTCGCGTTGCCAGCCAGAATTCCAGCCGATACGGCTCTGACATCGTCTGGATTTTCGATGCACCATCCGGGAGGGGGCTCATCAAGACTGCAGCCAAGCAGTGAATCGCTCGCCGTCGTGATGGCGAGATGGGCACCCAGAAATTCCGTAATTTGCTGCGCCAGTCTGTTGGCACCATGATGACCGCCGAGCAGTGGCACCACTTCGGTGCCAGTGGGCGAGACACAGATCACTGGCGGTTCGGCACGTTTGTCATGAACAAGCGATGCGAGTGACCTGATCAGAATGCCGGTTGCACAGACTCCTATGATAGGACGACCAGCAGAAAAAGCCGCGCGCAGGGCACTTCCAAAAGATGAATCCGTATATTTCCCACCGTCTTCTGCAGCCCAATTCGCCCAGATGAAATGTTCAGCGATGCGGTGGGCGATCTCTTGCCCGGCCTCACCGGGGCAAAAGACCAGCGGTGCATTACCTGGAGCCATACGGATCTCGGCCGGGAAGCAGGATGGTTGAAAAATAGGGTGCCGTGCGCGGGCCCTCTTGCAGTTTCATGATGCGTTCGTGGGGCATTGACGCGTATGAACAGTAGAGGGCTTTTTCTGCCAAATCCAGCGTGGTGAGGATTCGTCGGATTTTTTCCATATGCCGCCCGATTTTCACGATAGCCATAGCGCCGCCGCCAGCGAGTTTTTCATAGAGTTGCTCTTCCGGCATCGGCGCAGGAAGGATCGTCAGGGATTCCATGCGCGCACACAAGGGCTGGCGCGCTGCCGCGGCACAGCCAACGAGTGACGGGACTCCGGGAACAATATCGACCTTGTATGCGTCCGCAAGGTGGGCAAACAGATACATGAATGATCCGTAGAAAAACGGGTCCCCTTGGCAGAGTGCGATGACATTGATGCCGTCATCGAGTCGAGAGGCAATCTTCTTGGCAGCGGTGCGGTAGACATTTTGTGCCGGAAAGCGATTTTCCTCCATTGGCAGGGAGATCGAGATTTCCTCAACGTCCCCTCGAATGAATTCTGCGGCAATGGAACGGGTAAAACTTTCTCCATTTTCGGGCTGTGGATAAGCTATCACCGGGGCCGTACGGATCAGACGCGCGGCTTTCAGTGTCAGCAGTTCCGGATCTCCGGGTCCCAATCCAACCCCGATAAATGTTCCTGTCATCGGAAACAGCGCCATTGGGTAATGGTCATCTGACTGCGCCATGAACGGCCGCTCCCGAGCGGTTTCGCATGACTGACTGCAATCCGTGCGAGCGCACCCTGATGCTCCGCATGCAGCTCCGCGAGGATGGCTTCACTCTCGGTGGTGACCGCATTGGCTACTAACCGTCCATGTGGGCGCAGGGACGCGAGACAAATTTCTGCGATTTTCCGGTTGATGCCGCCGCCGATGAAAATGGCATCAGGCGGCGGCAGATCCTTCAAGGCCTCCGGGGCCTTTCCTTCAATCAGTTCGAGCATTGGCGCACCCAGCCGCAGGGCATTGCGTTTGGCCATTTCCAGACGATTGGAGTTGTGATCGATGCCAATGGCGCGGCAATCGCGCCGTACCCGCATCCACTCAATTGCGACTGTGCCACAACCTGTTCCGATGTCCCAGAGCAGGGCACCGCGGTGCGGAGCCAGCATACACAGGGTGATTGCACGGAGATCCTGTTTGGTAAAATTGCCATCGGTCTCAAAAGCTGTGTCGGGAAGACCGGGGCCGCGTGGTAATGGATTTGCAGCATCGTCGGCAACGCATTCAATACAAAGGGTATGAAATGGGGGAATCGTGCCTGACGGATCAGACTCTGTCCAGTCACGCGCACCGCCCTCCAGTCTCTTTTCCTGTGGGCCACCCAAATTGGCCAGAACCGTCATTCGGCTGCGCCCAAAACCGTTCTTGACGAGGAGACATGCGGCTTCATGCGGCGCGGTTGCACCACCGGTCAATACGGCAAGTCGAGCGTGATGGCGGAAATACGGGATCACCCGTTCAATAGGCCTTCCATGTGCAGTCAGGGTGTCGATGTCGGCAAGACTCCATCCCATACGTGTGCATGCCAGTTGAAAGGCGGAAAACTGGGGGTGAAACTGCATCTCATTCCAGGGGATCTTGTTAAGAAGTTTGGCACCTGCGGAATACCAGAGTGGGTCGCCGGTCACGAGCAGAGCTGTTCGACCATGTTGCTTGAACGTGGCCATTTCCGAGATCATGGTGGAAAAGGGCCGCGACCATCTTAACCTTTTGGCCTGGAGATGCGGGGCGAGTGCATGGTGGCGGTCACCACCGATGATGATTTCTGCCTTTTCGAGGGCATTGCGGGCTGACTTTGACAGGCCGGCGAACCCGTCCTCACCGATGCCGACGACATCAAGCCATTGCCTCGGTGCGGTCATTGGATTTCACTTGATGTCGAGAGGTCGAGAAGCACCGCATTGACGGCTGCCGCGGCGACCGCTGAGCCCCCGCGTCGACCACGAATCGTGAGAAATTCCAGCTGGGTCTGCTGGCAATAGGCGATCAATTTCTGTTTGCTTTCTGATGCGCCGACGAACCCGACTGGTATGCCGATAATTCCAGCAGGCACTGGGCTTGCCCCGTCCATCAACAATTCAAGGAGACGGAAGAGGGCGGTTGGAGCGTTGCCGATGACCACCACAGCATCTTGGAGCGCGGCTCCCCAGCTCTCGGCAATCAGCGCTGATTGCGTTGTCTTGGCTTTGGCGGCACGGGTTTTCAGCTGCTCATTGAATTCAGGGGCGATCAGGCGGCCGCCGTCCGGTAGGAGGGATCGTTTGATGCCAGCAGCTGTCATATTGCTATCGCAGAGAATATTGGCCCCATTCTGCAGTGCGCAACGCGAAACATGTGCAAAGCGCGGTGAACAGACGATATCGTCGGCGATATCGGTCATGCCGCAGGCATGAATCATGCGCACTGCGATGGGGCGCAGGTTTGCGTCCAAGTGTGTCAGATCAGTTTCGCGCGCGATGATGTCGAAGCTTTCTCTGGTGATCGATTGCGGATCGCGCAGATAAGTCACTGACGTCCTCGAGGGGTGCGTCTTACGCTTTCCGGGCCGTGCCGATGCAAAGCATGCGGATAAGCCGGATGATGATGGTGACCATGACCGTGGTGATGATGGTGCTGTGCTTCGAGACGGCAGAGACCCGTGCAGAAACCATCACAGAGCTTGCAATCGTCGACGCGTGAGCCGGGGGCTCCTGCTCCCTGTCCTTCGACATGGTGGTGGTGACTTTCCTGTACCAGCCCGACTTCACCTTCAAATCCGACGATCTGGGTGCGGTATTTGCACATGGAACAGTTCATCGCGGTATTGCCGGTCGTGATTTCATGGACGCGGTCGGCAAAACAGGCGATCACGTCCGGATGATCACCTAGATAACTGGCCTTGACGAATTCGATCTCGGGATGCCGCGCAGCCACTTGATCGGTGAAACCGTAGATGCGATCAATCAGGATGCCGCTGAACAGAAAATACGGGAACAGGATGAGACGCCGATAGCCGAGTCGCGCGGCATGTTCGAGGCAGGGTTCAACGAGGGGGAAGGTGACGCCGGAATAGCCGGTTTCACACCAGCCAAAACCGAGTCCTTCCCACAGGAATCTGGCTGTTTTGGTGACATTGGCATTCGCATCCGGATCGGATGCGCCGCGACCAATGACCACCAGACAGGTCTCTTCACGTGCGATCTGACCGTGGGTGCTGTTGGCTTCCTCTTCGGCTGCCGAAATGCGGTCGGCAGCGGCATTGATCATTCTGGGGTCGATGCCGAGTTCGCGCCCGTAATCTATTTGAATCTTATGCTCAGCGGCGTAAGCGTTGAGAACTGACGGGATATCATTCTTGGCATGCATCGCGGCAAATAACATGCCTGGGACTGCGAGAATCCTCTTGCAGCCCTGCTGCCGCAAGGAATCGAGTCCGGCGCGGATAACGGGATTGGCGAATTCAAGATAGCCGTATTCGACCGGCCATTGATCGAATTCCCGGCGCAGCTTGATAGCCAACTTTTCGAATTCCGCAATCGCAGACGGCGCGCGCGAACCATGGCCGCACAGCATGACACCTGTTTTGGGAGATGGAGATGAATCCGGATTTTTGACCGATTGCATGGCGAAAGATATCTTTGACTGCATAGATGAGATCTTGTCCACCGCACCGAAAAACGCGTCTTGCAACGCAGGATATAAGGCGCAGGGTGATCAATATGTCCGTTATGTTTCAACAAAGGTTTCGATGGTGTCAAGTCATCTCATGTCGTCTGTCGTCTCCTGACGCATGATGCGACAAACTCAGGATCACGCCACAAGACACCTGTTCGTTCACGCCGTGCGCCTCGGATTTGTGACAGCATAAAAATTCTCTCGGATGGGTGCCCGCGCGGACAACCTCCTTCCCTCATATTCCCTGATCAGAAATATACGAGTGCAACGACGGGGTTCAGGCTGTGGACAGAAATATGAGACTCACCATCAGATTAGGTGTGCTGAACGGCAAGGGCAGCACGTTGGTTGGTAACAGTCACATATGTCTTCGAATCAAGAATCAATAGAAAAGATGAGGCGGTTGATTGCGGTTTCCAAATCATCTTTCCGTCTGTGCTCCCATAAGTGGCGGGTTGATGGAGCGCCTTTCTCAGACCGACGCACCCAAAGAGCCATTTATCGAGTGAGAGCTGCCCCGACATTATGCCAAAAAAGTAACTACTTGCCCCCGTTATCAGCTACCTTCGTAGAGGCAGTCAACGGCCTTTT
>JAPOTI010000043.1 GCA_026709265.1 Paracoccaceae bacterium
AAAAGGCCGTTGACTGCCTCTACGAAGGTAGCTGATAACGGGGGCAAGTAGTTACCAATTCGTTATCGCATCTGGCATAGCGTTCAAAGACATGCAGCGGAGGATCAAATCGAAGAATTTCCTCGACCGTAGATGTGCGTTGCGGCGGTGACAGTATCTCCACTGGGTCGAGACCGGATTCGAGGATCGTCTTGATACCGTTACCCAGACTGTTGGCGGTTGCCTCGTGACCGGCGTTGAGCAGCAGAATGCAGGTCGACACCAGTTCATCCGTGGATAATCCACCTTCCTGATCCTCGACCGCGACCAATTGTGACATGAGGTCGTCCGATTTCTGTCGCCGACGCCGGGTGATTTCGCTGGTGATGAATTGCGTGAACGCCTGCGCTGCCGCGCACGCGCGTCGCTGGACCTCCTGATCTCGCCGCGCCTGGTACATTGCCACCATGTCGTGCGACCAGGAGAGCATCTGCGGACACATGTCATCCGCAACGCCGAGCAATCGTGCAATCACCCTGACCGGCAGCTGTTCACAAAATTCCGTCTGCAGTTCCGTGCGCTGCGGCAAGTGATCAAGGATCTGATGCGTCAGGCTTTCGATTTCCGGCTCCATGTTCGCGATGTTACGGGAGGTAAAGGCACGATTGACGAGTTTCCGCAACCGCGTATGACGAGGTGGATCGAGCTCCAGCATCGAACAGCGATCCAGTCGCGCAAACGGCTCGATCTCCACCGCCGGTTCAGGCCCTAACGCCGCTGGCATTTCCCGACCCCAGTCCTTGCTCCGCAGCAGCCAGCTGACTGAACGGTGACTGGCCGCAGCGACTGTTGCCATATCCTGCCAGACAAACAGGTCGCCCATGGACATGGCACGGGCATAAAACGGGTAGGGATCCTGAACGAACGCGTCATCGCGCAGGGATTGTGCGAGTTCCGCCATAACCATCATGAAATCTCGGCCTGCTGGCCGTGGCCCCACCAACGGCGACCAGGCATCCGCTCATCAGAAATTATCAATTTCACCTGAGCCCGCGCAGACGAATCACACGATCATGCCCGCACCTTGCTCTCATAGTCGCGTGCAATCAAACGCGTGAGTTCACCCACCTCGAACCGGTAATCGCCGATTCGTCCCACAGGCGTGACTTCAGCCGCCGTGCCGGTTAGCCAGCATTGTTCAAAATCTTCCAGCTCCGCAGGAAGGATATATCGCTCATGAACGACGACATTGCGTTCTTTCAGAAAGCCCAGGACGGTCTGCCGGGTAATCCCGTCGAGGAAACAGTCCGGCAATGGCGTGTGAATCTCCCCATCCTTCACAAAGAAAATATTGGCCCCGGTCGCCTCGGCAACATAACCACGATAATCCATCATGAGTGAATCGGAACACCCTTTGGCTTCCGCATCATGTTTGGAGATCGTACAGATCATGTACAGGCCCGACGCCTTGGCATGACAGGGTATCGTCTCCGGACTGGGGCGTTTCCAGCGGGAGATATCCAGTCGGGCCCCCTTGAACTTGGCCTCATCGCCATAATATGCTCCCCATTCCCAGGCTGCGATTGCCATTCGGCTCGCGTTGCGGCGTGCAGCGACACCCATATCCTCACCCGATGCACGCCATATGATCGCTCTGACATAAGCATCGACGAGACCATTGGCTTGCAAAACCAACCGTTTCGCCTGTTCGATCTCATCGACCGAAAAAGAACTGGGAATCTGGATCGCATCTGCGGACGCAATCAACCGCTCAGAATGTTGCCGGCTCGCAAAAATCTTCCCGCCGTAAGCGCGCTCGCCTTCGAATACCGAGGACGCATAATGCATGGCATGCGTCAGGATATGAACATTGGCACTGCGCCACGGGACCAGCTCGCCGTCAAGCCAGATCAACCCATCGCGATCATCATAGGGTTTCGTCATGCTGTCCTCCGCATCCCACTGAATACGATTCACCAAACTGCTCCAGAATGAGCGATTCTGACATGACAGGAATCGATAGTCCATTCACTTCAGTAACGTCAACAATGTTGACATATTTTTTTAACGAGATTAATGGGTCCAGCATGCCCGGCGACTCGAACAGTGGTTCTGACACGTTACTTTACCTGACCGATGACCAGCTTCGGGCGGGAATCGAGGCCATGTGCGACGCCTATCGCGGTTTTCATGCAGATCTTGATCGCCTTCTCAGGGAATTCGGTTATGGTCACGCGCACCATCGTGCCCTTCATTTTATTGCCCGTCACCCGGATATGACGGTCAGCCAACTGCTCATGTTTCTCGGCGTCACCAAGCAATCACTCAGTCGTGCCCTCCGGCGGTTGACCGCGGATGGTCTGATCAGGGTCCAGGTCGGATCGACAGATCGCAGAACGCGCCACCTCCGGCTGACAGAGGCTGGCAGAGAACTGGAAGAGCATTTATCCGCGTTGCAACGCAAGCGCATGCGCACCGCGTATCGTGCCGCTGGACCCGAAGCGGTTGCTGGTTTTCGCAAGGTGTTGGAGCAAATCATGGACACACATTTGCGACATCAGGAACCCCGCCCGCCAGAACTATGAAGATTCCCGACTCGAATAGCAGCCACCTGTTGGTCGTCGACGATGATGCCCGGCTCCGCAGCCTGCTTCAGCGTTACCTGACACGAGACGGATATTGGTGCTCCTGCGCACGAGATGCCGGGCAGGTGACTGAACTGACCCGAATATTTCGTTTCGATCTCATGGTCATGGATGTCATGATGCCCGGAATGGATGGAATTACCTTAACAGGTCAAATCCGTCGCACGCAGGATGTTCCGATCATTATTCTGTCAGCGAAGACTGAACTGGTGGACCGGATGGAGGGTTTTGGTGCCGGCGCCGACGATTATGTCAGCAAACCTTATGAACCGACCGAACTCGTGGCCCGGATTGAGGCCGTATTGCGGCGCAGTCGATCCGGTTATGATGATGACAGCCCATCCCGCGTCACCTTTGGAAAATATGAGTTCGACCCGTATCGCGGGCAGCTCCGCAAGGGCATTTTCAATATTCATTTGACCGAGTTTGAGCAGAAAATGCTGCGTCGCCTGTCGCAGACTCCGAATCGTGCGGTCCGACGTGAGGAATTTACCGAAATGTCGGGCGACGCAGAGAATCCGGTACTCAGCCGCGCTGTGGATGTTCGTGTATCGCGCCTGCGGCAGAAGCTCGAAACCGACGCACGACGACCGCGTTTCCTGATCACCGTACGTAACGAAGGATATATGCTTGTCGCCGATTAATCCGCACAATGAAAAATGGGGCTGCATCCGCCATGACCACTGCACTGATCACGCATCGTGACTGTCTGCATCATGTGACGCCGCCGGGACACCCTGAACGGGTCGATCGACTCAGGAGTCTTCATCAGCGATTTGCCAACGCTGAATTCGATGAGCTTGCGCGGTTTGAAGCTCCGCTCGGCGATGTCGATTCCATCCTTCGGGCGCATCCACAGGAATATTATGATGGGATTGTCCGCCGCCAGCCCACAGGGGGAATCACGAGTCTTGACCCGGATACCCATATGTCACCGGGATCGCTGGATGCGGCGCGGCGCGCCGTTGGTGCCAACCTGCTTGCCGTCGACCTGGTGATGCGCAAGCGCGTGAACAATGCATTTTGCGCTGTACGCCCTCCCGGACACCATGCAGAAGCCGCCAGAGCGATGGGCTTTTGTCTGTTTGCCAATGTGATGATTGGGGCCTTGCATGCCCTCGAAACATACCAGCTGAACCGGGTGGGCATCGTTGATTTTGACGTCCATCACGGTAATGGCACAAGTGCACTGGCGTGGGACGATGCACGGATCTTCTTCGCCTCGAGCCATGAAATGCCGCTATTTCCAGGCACCGGGGACAAGTCAGAGTGTGGCGCACACGGACAAATTGTGAATGTACCGCTGGCCAGCGGTACCGATGGCCGGGAATTCAGACAGGCCATGACGTCCGAGATCCTGCCAGCACTGGCTGACCACAAACCGGAATTCATCTTTATTTCAGCGGGATTCGATGCGCATCACCGTGATCCCCTGGCCTCATTGAAATGGTCAGAAGACGATTATTTCTGGGCCACGACTGCGATCTGTGACGTGGCAGATGAGACCTGCGCTGGACGCGTCGTCTCCAGCCTCGAAGGTGGATATGATCTCAATGGTTTGCAGGACGCCGCCACAGCCCATTTGCGCGCGCTCATGAACACGGCACGTTGAGCAACGCGCCGACGCGAACCAACCGGTTTCGCAAATCACATATCATCTGCCGCTCAACTCTCGATTTGCCCCGCATCGGGACATTCATTATGATGGGGCAAAGCCGCGTTTGGATCAGATCAGTCAGGAGACAACATGCCGCCAGGTGAAAATAGTGGGACCACCGACATTGGATCGATGTCGTTTGAACACGCATTGGACGAACTCGAATCCATCGTTGCGCAGCTCGAACAGGGCGACACGCCCCTGGAAGACACGATCCGCCTGTACCAGCGCGGCAATGACCTCAAGCTTCATTGCGAAAGGACCTTGAAAGAGGCCGAAGAACGCGTCGAGAAAATTACACTCGACAGTCAGGGAAACCCGACGGGAACGGAAAATTTTGTCATTCAAGAATAAACTCGGTGCAGCACAGGATTGCATTGGAGTCCAGATCGATAATGCTCTCTCTGCTTTTCCCGAAAGTCAGATACGGAACGCCATGCGTTATTGCCTCGAAGGTGGCAAACGCGTCCGGGGGTTCATGGTCATAGAAAGCGCCGCTGTATTTGGTTTGCGCGGCAGTGGGCCCGACCGGGCGGGTGCCGCGGTCGAATGTCTGCATGCCTACTCACTGGCCCATGATGACCTCCCCTGTATGGATGATGACGATTTTCGCCGTGGCAAGCCGAGTCTGCACAAGGCATTTAACGAAACAGTTGCGGTTCTCACGGGGGACGCTCTCCAATGCACCGCGTTTTGGCTTCTTGCCGGCGAGGAAACATCCGCCGACCCGCAAATTCGTTCGGAACTGGTCTTCACTCTGGCCACGGCATCAGGTGCCGATGGTATGGTGCTGGGACAGTGCCGTGACCTGGAAGTTCAGGCCGCACATGCAGAACTGACAGAAGATGAAGTCATGTCGCTGCATGCCAAGAAAACAGGTGCATTGCTGTCCTGGTCAGTTCAGGCGGGAGCGATTCTGGCGGGAGAAGACCCGACACCCATGAGAGTTTACGGGGATGCGATTGGACTGGCCTACCAGATCGTCGATGATTTGCTTGATGCGGACCAGCCCGGGTCAGAGGATGCCAGCATCTTGCACGCTCTGGGAGTCGAGGGGGCAAGGGCTGCCGCCGCGAACAAGATTGACGAGGCTTGCGATGCCTTGGGGCCCTACGGTGACAAAGCTGCCATCCTGCGCGAACTGGCACAGTTTGTCGTGGAACGTCAGCTCTAGGCTTTGGCACCGCCGCACCATCGGTATGGTGACATCATGATTCGTCGGCGTTCATTCCAATAAATCCGCCGATCTGTTGATCCCAGTGTTTGGCGAAAGCACCCCCTTGGGACAGCAATTCGTCATGCGTTCCCTGTTCGACGATACGACCGTCCTGTAACACGATGATCCGGTCCATTTGCAGGATTGTTGAGAGACGGTGGGCAATCGCGATGACAGTTCGCCCGGTGGTGACATGGCGGAGGGCCGACTGAATCGAGGTCTCCACCGTTGAGTCAAGTGCCGAGGTTGCCTCATCCAGAATCAGAATGGGGGCATCTTTCAACACCGCCCGCGCGAGCGCAATTCGCTGCCGCTGCCCGCCCGACAATCGAGCCCCACGCTCCCCCAGATAGGCATCGTAACCGGTTCGCCCATGTGGATCTTGAAGCCCGCTGATGAAGTCATGCGCCATGGCCTTTTTTGCCGCCTTCACCACATCGTCTGTGGACGCACCGGGGCGCCCGTAGGCAATATTCTCATAGGCACTGCGATTGAACATCGCCGTTTCCTGGGTGACCATACTGATCTGTCTTCGCAGACTTTCCTGGCTGAGTGTACGAAGGTCAAAACCATCAAGGAAGATCGTACCGACGCTGGGATCGTAGAGACGCATCAGCAATGCAGCCAGAGTGGATTTACCGGCCCCCGAATGGCCGACGAGCCCGACATGTTCGCCGGGTTCGATCAACAGATCGATCTGCTCCACGCCGCCTTTGCGTCTGCCATAAGCAAAGGACACATCAGTAAACTCAATTCTGCCCGCCGCGCGTTGCAGTTCAATCGCATCCGCGCGATCCGGAAGACGGTGCTCCACCGCCAATGTGCGCATACCGTCTTCTGACTCGCCGATATTGGAATACACCGCCATCAATGTGAAGCTCACCCATCCGGACATCTGCGAGATCCGCAGCGACACAGCTCCAGTCGCCACGATATCACCGGCACTGGCAACGCCCTGACTCCACAACAGCAGCGCGCCACCCGTCAATGCCACCGGCAACAACCCGGATGCCGCCATCAATGCAAAGCGAAAAGCCGATGCAATCTGTCCAAATTCCAGGGCCTTGTGGCGAAAAATCTCCAACGCATCGATGGCTGCACGATCCTCGAAACGGCTATGCGCAAACAGCTTCACCGTGCGGATATTCGTCACTGTATCGACGATCTGACCTGACAGTGTTGAACGCGCATGGGCGCGTGCGCCAGATCTGGATCGAATGCGCGGCAGGAACCAACGAATCAAACCCCCATAGATGACGAGCCAGACAGCGAGCATAATGGCGATGCGCGTGTCAATGGAAACTAACAAGGCTGCTGAGCCCAGCAAGGACGCCACCGCAAAGGATACGACATTCACAAATTCGACGACCGTATCGGTCACCGCGCGGGATGTCTGGAGTTGTTTCTGCGCAATTCGCCCGGCGAAATCCTCGTCAAAAAAAGAAACCGACTGCTCGAGCGTATGTCGGTGGAGCCGCGACAGGACCTGCGCGGTGACATTTGGAGTTACCAATGTTGAGGAGATCATTGAACTGATGCCGAAAGCGAGGGGGCGCAGAGCGAGAAAGAAGACCAGCGCACCCAACAGGAGCCACAGATTTTGCTCAAAGAAAAACTCTCTTCCGGAAGCCAGTGCATGATCGACGACCCACCCCAGCAGGAGTGCAGAATAGGCTTCCAGTATCCCGGCGACCATGGAAGCGGCGCAGCCAAGTGCAATAACCGGGAAGGCTCCCTTCAGGCACCAGAGATAGAAACGATACAATCCGACGGGTGGTGGAGAATCGACCCTGTGAAATGGATTGGCAAATCTCGACCAGAATTTTGCAAATGGAATGCTGGCTTCCTTGTTCATGAGGAAACGCTCCTCCCGAAAATCTCCTGACGATCATTCATTTCAAGTCGCCGGTCGGCAAGATGAACAGGCGAACAGCAGCCCTATCGTGACCGGCTGGCCAGTGGGAAACAAAATCATCCGGCTCCACCTGTCATATCCGGTGGTGCCTCCCCCGAAACAGCGGCGCGGACGAGGACAACGCTGAGGGCATCCTGTGACCCCAGAATCCCGGTGAGTTCAGCCAGGGACGCGGCGCCTGCGGCCCACCTGCCAATCCGCCGCAGGCGCCGCGCCGAAGATTTTCGAAGGCGCAAATTTGCTTTGGGATCCGTAACACCAAGCACGACCATCCGACGATGCCAGTCGGGCTCAGCCGCGACTTGACGCTCATAGATTTCAAGTCGCCGGATGCATGAAATATCGGCACCCGGCAGACAGTGTGGCAAGAGCCCGCATGTCTGCATGTCAACCAATGCAGGGAAGATGATTGGTAGATTCAGCAATTTCTGCATTTCCGCACCAATGCGTTCACGCGAAACGTCGCTGATCCGGTCTGCGCGATGTCGCATTGCGTCCAGAATCTCATCATCTGTTTGCCGATTCCAAAGGCAAAACCCCGTCCGAATTCGGAAATAACGCAAAATCCGAAGAGGGTCCTCACCGATACGCTGATGCGGGCAGCCGATGAAACGGACGATTCCCCGATTGAGATCCTCGAAACCCTGTACCGGATCCTCAATATGCCCATCGATATCGGCATAGATTGCATTGATCGTCAGATCCCGCCGCGCCGCGTCCTCATGCAAAGATCTGGTCAATTCGACCGTAAGTGTGTCGCCAACATAATGATCACGCTTCAAGCTGGTGACCGTAACCGGCGCATTGTCAAAATAGAGTGTGATTGCACCCAGATGACTGTGGAACGAGGACGTCTTTATTCCGTTGATATCCGCCACAGCATGAATCTGTTCGGGCGCTGCATCAGTTGCCAGATCAACATCCGACGCCTGCATCTCACACAAAGTATCTCGTACCGCACCGCCAACAAAATAGACATCGTGCCCCAAATCGCGCAGCCAATGACTCACTTGAACGGCATCGGGCCAGGCAGCGTAGAGACGGCCAAGGCGCCGCGCAACTGTATTCCCATTCTGCCGCCTGATCACCACCGACTCCTCCTGCACCCAATTCCGGACAGTGATCTCCGGGAAAGCCGTGATGGCTGTCGAGGAAAGGAGATGGCAGACATGATGTCGATAATTCAGTTCACGCCTGTTGGAGCCGTGCCACCGGTGCCCTGCAACCTCCTTGCAAGCCTGTACAATATAGCCGCTGTTGCACCCCAAATGTGGTAGGCACCAAACTTCACTTCATATCGCGTTCGCTGTCGATTGACTGTCTGATCGGTAACGGACGTGATGTGAAAATTATCCGGATTGATCAGATGGTCAAAAGGCACCTCAAACAGACTGGCAACTTCCGCTACCTGTAAAACCGGCTGGAAATCGCTGTCGATCAAGCCAACAAAGGGATGAATTCGAAAACCGGTCACGGTTTGATAGCAGGGGCCGGTGCCGAGAATCTCGACCTGATCGCGATGTAACCCGATTTCTTCCTCCGCTTCGCGCAAGGCGGTTTGCATGAATGCCTTGTCATCTGCAACGGCGCGCCCACCCGGAAATGCGATTTGGCCGGCATGCCGCGGGAGATTCGCCGCGCGTTCCGTCAGTATGAGATTGAGGCCGTACTCACGGCGAATCAGCGCAACCAGAACTGCTGCCTCGATCCATGATCTGTTGCCTGTACCAAAAAATCGCACACCAAACCGCTCGTCTGTCGGTCGGTTGTTGGCGAGTGCCCGCGCAATGTCGCGGCTTTCAATCAATTCGGCACACGTGTCATTGCGTATCCATCCCGAGACTGGACGGTTCAAGACCGTAGCGCGCGCCGCAAAAATGACAGTCCACGATCACCAGCCCCTGTTCATTGGTCATCGTCGCGATATCTTTTGCCGAATAGATGGAGAGTCCCTGCTGCACTTTCTCGCGTGAACATGTGCAGCCAAATCGGATGGCCTGTGGGCGGCCGGCAAGAGGCTCGTCGTCATGGAACAATCGGTACACGGTTTCCAATTGTGAACAGGATGGGCCGGTCAATTCTGTGGGCTTCGCGGTGGCGAGCAATGATGTGCAGCGAATCCACTCTTCTGATTTCAGACTGGCTGCGATCGGCGATGGCGCAGCTGACAAGGAATTGCCACGGGGAATGCGTTGCAGCGCAATGCCGCCACCCCGCCAACCCGTCGGGCCCGTCCCGTTTGAGCGCCCGACACAGATCCTGAAACAGGTCGGAATCTGTTCTGACCGAAGAAAGAGATTCTCCGCACAACCGGCAACCGTTTCACCGTCCAGAGATGTGACTCCTTCATATGGCGGGCCGCCTTGACCGTCGTCAATCAACATCGCCAGATACCCCTTCACCGCGTTCAACGGCGGGATGGCCGGCATCGCCCTGAGTTCGTCATCGAAGGTTGCCGTGACCCGCAAGGTTGCAGGCGCACTGTCCGCAGATGACACGAAATAATCTGACACGACCATCCGCAGTAAACCCTGACTGCGAATCTGGAACGATAGTTTCGACCCCGGATTGATCAATTGTCCCATCAGGGCGGTCAGGACTGCCGTCTCCGCGATCACCGGCTCAACCGCAGATGGATAATGGCGACCGTCCAGTAATTCCCTGAGAGTCCGGGAAAGACGCGCAATACGGCCACGAATATCTGTGCGCGAAAAATGAAACGGCAAGACACTGTCATCATCAATTGTGTCACCCGATGGCGGTGACTTGCGTGATCGTGACCAGTGATTGGCTGGCGCCTGTTGTGACAATCGACTCACTCCGCATATCTGCGCTTCTCGCCATTTTGCATAACATTGCGAAGTTGGCCAGAAAACCACGCTCGGCTGTTGTCATGTGGTCACCCGACGCCGATTGCGACCTTTCATTCGCATGGTTGCAGCGACAAGTGTCTGATTCATGAGACGGGTTTCTGCATGCAACGACCGGGTCAATCCGTAAGGAGCAAAATTCACGACCGTGAGCGTCACGGCGACTTTTTTGGCCAGACCGTGAAGGCCTGGTTCTTCACCGATCTCCACCAGCCCGTCATGCCCCCGCTACGGGTCAAGTGACCACGGACATGCCGGGCAGCAACCAGCAAGGCGCAATCCATATCACGAAAACCCATGTGTGCCGCACTCATGGATGCACGCAGACAATACAGATGACGGCTTGTCTTTACGATAACGCAATGACCACCAGAGATACAAAACCTGTCCTTGAATGAAAAACCTGATTTGGCGATGCAATTGCGTTGAAGCCACCTGGCAAAGAAACTAAGGCCCGTTGACAATTGCCTTGCGTTTTGAGCGCTGGGCGTGTATTTTTGTCGGCATTGCACGTCGAAAAAGGCGGCACGAGCAGACGAGGCAGGTGACAAGATGAATGCAGATCGCACAGTTTTGACGGATGAGATGTGGGCGCGGGTGGC
>JAPOTI010000132.1 GCA_026709265.1 Paracoccaceae bacterium
CCCGCGCCTGCGGGCGGCCCGGCATCAGGACGGAATCATGGGGGTGAGCAGTTACCCGCATTTTTATTATTTGTGCTTCCAGTAACCCAATCCACAACACTCACGTCATGGATAGCATTTCAACCTCATGAGATTTGAATCAGGTCTGAATCCCATAATGGGAGTTCCACAGCGCGCAGTGGGTTTATCGGCGAGTGGTGGTGGCATCATGGCTGCAAGCGAGTGCGTTCCTGCGTGTACGAGAACCGGGGCAGTCAACAGTCAAGTCCCGACAGAATTGATCTGTACCAATTGGTAAAATCATTTCAACATTTCGCAGCGATATCGCTCGAGCTTGTCGCGTGCCGGGCGAATTCCAAGACCCGGACCCGTTGGCACATGAACAAATCCATTCTTGACCGGAAATTCTGTCTCGGCAAGATCCGCCTCCGCATAGTAACTTGACATGTAAAACTCACAGCCAAGGCGCAGCCCTGGCAATGCGGCCAGCATATGGGTTCCGGCAGCATGCGCAATTGAAGTCTCGAACATACATCCGCCGTAGATGTCGATTCCTGCTGCCCTCGCAATTGCTGCGATTTCATGACTCCGACGCATTCCACCTGACTTGTTGATCTTGAGTGAGTAAATATCGGCCATTCGAATTGTCGCCCCGTGCAAGGCATCAAACGGGGTGAAGACCGATTCATCTGCCATGATGGGCACCGCCACCGCATGCGCGATGTCTGCCATTACCGAAACTTCGTGTCTCTGCACTGGCTGTTCAACAAAATCCAGTGCGAAGGATTCAAGGTCGCGAATACGCCGGACGGCATCGACGGCGGGTAATCCCTGATTGTAATCGACGCGAAGCTGAATCTCGTCACCATAGAGTGAACGGAGCTTGGTCAACCGCATCAGGTCAAAACTATGCGCATCAAAACCGGCCTTGACCTTGAATAACCTGATACCATCATCCCAGAGCGACTGGACGCAATCGATATCCCTTGCAAAATCACGGTTGGCAACCGAGAAGCTGAGAGGAATCACCGCGCGTTGCTGGCCACCGAGCAACTCTGAAATGGAAAAGCCGCAGATTTGGCCCGTCACATCGAGCAATGCGCATTCCAACGCAGATTTTGCTTCTGGATTGCCGACCAGTTGGCGTTCGACCTGTGTCATAACGACCTCAACCTTCACCGGGTCAGCACCGATCACCAAATCACGTAGATGGACATGGAGGGCAGCCGCACTGGCTTCGACGATCCCGGTGAAAGCCGGCCAGGGCGAGGCTTCTCCCCATCCGGTGATTCCGCTTTCAGTGGTCAATTCCAAGAGCACGGAGTTGATCGCGGAAACATCGCCTGAACCATGCGAATGGACTTCCTTGACCGGCATGCGGACGACATGAACCGTCATTTCAGAAATCCGATGCTCACTCATTGGAGTTTACAAGAAGAATTTGATGCGTTGCCGTTGACGAGATTTGACACGTTATCGCCCAACAGCACGGGATGTTGAGAGATCAAGTGAACGAACACGGCAAAAACCAGTCTGCGTCGCACACCAGGCACCGTTTGCACGCAACCTCAAGGTCTGACTATATCCCCTGTCGACTTTCATCTGTACCTGCGTGCTCTTTCAGGCAATCCATTCACTCACTGGTGGTGCTGCTTCATTCAGTGGCTGGCAGATGATATCCACGAGGGTTGGTGCGGGTGATTCAACAGCCTGTTTGAGTATTGAATGCAATGCGCCGGGATCTTCGACGCGCCATGACGTGACTCCAAAAGCCTGTGCGACGGCGGCATGGTCAGTGCGGTTGAAATCAACCGAATAGTAGCGTTCGCCAAAGGCCGCCCTCTGACCCGCCTTGATCCAACCGTAGACGGCATTCGAAAAGACGATACACGTGATCGGCATCTTCCGTCGCACCATGGTTTCAAGCTCACCGCAATTGAAACCGAAACTGCCATCGCCCATCAACGACACCACCTTTTTCCCTGATGCGCCAATGGCTCCACCCATCGCCGCGGGCAAAGCATAACCAAGCGCACCATGCGCACGATTCGAAAACAGCGTTCTTCCCGTTTTTCTGACCTCATAATATGCCGACAGGTAGGGACAGGGCGTGCCCGGATCTCCGACCACGATCGCATCATCGTCGAGAACCGAACGCAGCGTGGCAATGACTCGCTCGGGGCGGATTGGTCGCTCATCACTTTCCGCCAGTGTCTGGAAAATTTCCCACTTCTTACGCTTGCATGATCCGGCAGCTGCGGCCCCACCACACGTTGTTTGCCATGGCTGTTTGTCGAAGGAATGATTGAAGGCCTCAAGTGCAAGTCGGGCATCAGAGACGATCGCAACCTCGGTCCGGTAAGAGGCACCGATCACTTCCGGATCACAATCGATATGAATGATCCTGGTGCTCTTGCAAGGATAGCGCCACAATTCGGTTGTCACCGATCCGGCGCGGCAACCGATAAAGACCACGAGGTCAGCGGCCTCAATCAACTCACGGGTTGCAGTCACGCCGCCATTGGAACCGACGACGCCGACACAATTGGGATGATTCTCAGGCAATGATCCTTGCCCGGAAATCGTGGTCGCCACCGCAATATCGAGCGTTTCCACGAATGTCGCAAACGCTGCCTCACCGCCCGATATCAGGATACCCCCGCCACAGATTATCACCGGAAAGTTGGCAGACTGAATGGCCTCACGCGCGGCTTCAATTGCCGCCGGGTCCGGCCCGGACGGATAGGCCGGGAAGCGCGCATGTGCTGTATCGGCCCAAATATCATCAGGATTGACCGGGTCGCGTTGGACATCAAGCGGAATACCGAGATGGGTTGCACCGGGTCGACCTGTCGTCATCTGGCGAAACGCGGCGCGAACCCTGTCGGGCACGACATCTGAATGCTGGATAACGGTGCTGTTCTTGACCAGAGGTCGCATCACACCCTCCTGGTCAAGTTCAGTCAGTGGGTAATGGCCCTTTGATCGCGTCCCAACATCAGAGGTGATGGCCAGGACCGGGATGGAACTCTCATTTGCTTCAACCAAACCAGGCAAGATATACGTCGCACCGCCGCCCGAAGGGCCTTCACAGACACCGACCTTGCCCGTCACACGCGCATATCCATCCGCCATGTAGGTCGCGCAGCGTTCATCACGCGTCAAAATGTGATCAATCTGATGGTCCAGACGATAGAGCGAGTCGTAGAAAGGTAAAGTTGTGTCGCCACAAAGGCCGAAGACATGGCGGACCTGATAGGCCTCGAGCATGCGCACCAGTGCATCTGCACCGGTCATGGTATTCGACCTGCCAAAGTCTTCCACACTTTCCTCCAAGAACAGTCGTCACAAGATTGACGAAAGCCAAGTGTCAGATTAGGCAGGCAATGATACCGCGTCAAGTGCCATTGGGGTTGGGGAAGGATCATGTTTGCTGCGCCATGCGACATCATTGCCAGCTGTCGCTTCGTCCCCGAGGTTTTCGCTGTGAAATCACCTGTCGGTTACGGCGCAGACCCCCGCAAGAACCGCGTGAAATTGCACGTTCGGCGGAGGAAAAAGTGAAGTCAATTCTTGTTTGGTGAGCTCTCAACCTCAGTCCCGACGCCGAATCCAGGGATTGTTGAATCCGGTCTGACAAAATGACTGGCATGAATGATGGTTGACGGAAACATCACTCCCACGGACATGTTGGAACGCATAACTTCGGCCAAACTCGCCGCGGAGACGACATGTCTCACAACACTGATGGCCGCATACGAGATCCCGTTGGAGATTCGGGAGAAATCGGCGCGCGATTCTGAAAAACTCATCAGCCATATCAGGCATTCAAACCGTTCACCTTACTTTGACGCCATCTGCGCCGATCTTGGGCTGACGACTCCCGAAGGCGTTGCCCTTTTGCGACTGAGCGAATCACTGATGCGCGTTCCTGATGGACCGACGGCACGAGCGCTCATTGCTGACAAATTGACTCGGGTCGACTGGAATGGGCATCGTGGCGAGTCACAGTCACAAAGGGTCAGTGCCACCCTGTTTGCGCTGGACATGGTGTCCCGAATCCTCGGGAAGCTGAACAGGCGTTCGGGGGCGACGCGTTCTGATTCGTTGTTGCGAGCGATATTTCTATTTCCGTCAACCTCGTTCATTCGCCAGGGATTACGTCTTCTCGGGCGCCGCTTTGTCCATGGTACAACGATGGCGCGTGCCATTCGGCGTGCGCGGGAACTGGAGCGCAAAGGCTTTACCCATTCCTATGACATGCTCGGTGAGGCAGCACTCACGGCACACGACGCAGACAGATTTTTTGAGGACTACAAGTCAGCGATCACCGCATTGCGGAAAAATTGTCAGTCATCGGATTTTCGCGACAATCCAGGTATCTCCATCAAACTCTCGGCCTTGCATCCGCGCTACGAGATGATCCAGAAGGAACGTGTCCTGGACGAACTGTCTGATAAGCTTCTGACGCTTTCGCTGCTGGCCAAAGATCTGAATATGGGACTCAATATCGACGCGGAAGAAGCGGACCGGCAGGAATTGTCGCTCGGCGTCATCGAGCGAGTCCTGCGCAATCAGCAACTTGCCGGCTGGGATGGATTTGGAATCGTTGTTCAGGCCTACAACAAGGCGGCCCCCCATATGCTTGATTATCTTTACGCGCTCGCTGCTGAACTTGACCGCAAGATCATGGTTCGCCTGGTCAAGGGGGCCTACTGGGACAAGGAAATAAAACGCGCGCAAGTCGAGGGGCTCAGGGATTTTCCTGTCTATACGCGTAAATCTGCGACTGATGTCGCCTATTTGTGCTGTGCGCAAAAACTCATGGGTATGACGGATCGGGTTTACCCACAATTTGCAACACAGAATGCGCATACTGCGATGACGATCACCCATCTTGCCGCCCATCGAAACGTCCAGTCATTCGAATTCCAGCGCATGCATGGAATGATGGAGCCCCTGCATCATGAACTGCGGATACGGTTTGGTACACGGTGCCGCATCTATGCCCCCGTCGGTCGATACCGCGAGTTGCTGCCCTATTTGGCACGACGTCTGTTGGAAAATGGTGCGAATTCCTCCTTTGTGAATCAGTTTGCCAATCGCCGTTATGCGGCTTCGGCGATCGCCGCTGATCCTTTCGAGACCCTGGAGAAGGACAATTTATCGAATCGGGCACCCATTACACGACCTGAGAATTTGTTTGGCAGTAAGCGGGTCAATTCAAAAGGCTGGGATTTGCACAACCCTTCGACGCAACGCGACATCGAATCGCGACGCGCACCCTTTCGGACATCAACCTGGGATATCTCTCCTAAACTGGCGGTAAATGGAGCGCCAAAAGCGGCGCGCGCACTGTTCAATCCGGCAAAGCCAGATGAGTTGATTGGAACGGTCTGCGATACTCGCACCGTTGATCTGCAAGCGGCAATTTCAGCGGCGACGCCATGGACAGGAGTTTCTCCGGAACAGCGCGGTCGGATTTTGCGCAAAGCATCTGACCTCTATGAGTCACAAGCGGGAGAAATTTTTGCGCTGCTCTGCAGGGAGGCTGGAAAGACCTTGCGTGATGCCACCGGAGAATTGCGCGAAGCTGTCGATTTCCTCCGCTACTATGCACAGCAGGCCGAACAACTCACCGATGATGAACCGGCAGGCGTGGTTGCATGTATTTCGCCATGGAACTTTCCGTTAGCTATCTTGAGCGGGCAGGTTGCCGGTGCGTTGGCTGCAGGCAATGGCTGCATTGCCAAACCCGCAGAGCAATCTCCCCTCGTTGCGGGGCTTGCTGTCGACATGCTGCACGAAGCTGGCGTACCGCGCGAGGTGCTTCAGTTGGTGCCGGGGACAGGCGAGGAAATCGGTGCCGCCCTTGTCAGCTCTCCGTCGATTGCAGGCGTGACTTTCACCGGTTCGACCGCAACCGCCCAAGCGATCAATCGTACAATGTCGCAGTCGATGGATCCAAACGTGCGCCTCGTGGCCGAAACCGGTGGACTGAATGTCATGATTATCGACAGCACGTCATTACCCGAACAGGCCGTCAGCGACATCGTGACATCATCCTTCCAGTCTGCAGGACAACGTTGTTCGGCGGCGCGCATGATCTATGTGCAGAAAGACGTTGAAGAATCCTTCCTGGATATGCTGTTCGGGACCATGGACGAGTTGGTAACTGGTGATCCCTGGAACCTGTCCACGGATGTCGGTCCATTGATCGACGAAGAGGCTCGGCAGCGGGTGTCAGCGCATATCGATCACGCACGCCAGGAAGGCCGATTGTTAAAACAGTGTGGCGCACCGCGCCAGGGTCACTTTGTCGCTCCTGCAGTGATCAGGGTGAGTGGAATCGCCGACGTGCAGGAGGACGTCTTTGGTCCGGTTGCGCATGTTGCCAGTTTTAGGACCGAAGATCTCGACACAATCGTGGAGTCCATCAATGAAAGTGGTTACGGCCTGACCTTCGGTCTGCATACCCGCATCGATACGCGTATGGATGACCTCGCCTCACGCCTCAAGGTCGGCAATATCTATATCAACCGTAATCAGATCGGCGCGGTTGTCGAATCGCAGCCGTTTGGTGGAGAGGGTCTCTCGGGAACCGGTCCGAAGGCAGGCGGTGCCAATTATGTGCGCGCCTTCTGTCGGACAGCAGGTCCCATACATGAACCTCCCGATGCCCCCGAGGTTGATCCTGCCAAGGTCCAGGACATGTTGAATGAGGCGGGGCTCGAGGTCAGTCATGCCGGTGATTTTACCAACTTGCCGGGCCCCACCGGGGAGAGCAACCGACTCGGTCAGTTTGCACGTGGCACGATTCTCTGTCTCGGCCCGACTGCAGAAGATTCAGTGGCACAGGCAGTGCAGGCCCGTGCGGCTGGTTGTGCTTGTGTCCAAGTCGCCCCGGGGGCAACCGGACAATTGACAATGGACGGATTCCTTCCCCGCATCGCTCTGTCGACATTGTCACAATTTGATGCCGTCGCCCTTTGGAGTTCACCTTCTGATCTTCGCGAGGTGCGCCGTGCGCTCGCCGCACGGGAGGGACGAATCATTCCACTTCTTCATGCGGCCAACCTGACTCCTGCCTGCCGTGTTGAACGCCATATCTGCATTGACACCACGGCTGCCGGCGGCAACGCTGCCATCTATCATGAGGCAAGTTCCTGAGAGCGAGATGTGATCAATCCTGTGATCTGGTGATTTACCTGAAGAGGGCGAGTGGGCCATGCTGTTCCAGGGGCGCAGCGGTCACGCGAAACGGGCCGCAATGGGTGTGCCGGATGCCATGGAGATCGTGGACAGACCCCAGGGAATCCAGGTGCTCACCCGTCTCGACCACCGCGGGGCGGTGGATCGAACCTTCGCCTGGATGTTCCGCTACCGGCGGCTGTCGCAGGATGTCGCACGAAGCCTGGAGAGCACCCTGGCCTGGGCGCCGCGTGCCGCTTCCTGATCCGCCGCCTCGCGCGCAACACAAGCACCTGAAAACAAAAAAGAATAATGAAACCAAAGGTTTGTAATTCAGCCTCTGACGACAACAGATGTCCCTGGTAACCCCGGTGTCATCATTCGGATGATCCAGATGGTCTCAAAATTCGACCTTGTCCGCTTTCAACTCTTCCCGGATTTCCGAGATTGCCAAATCTATTCGCCGCACCTCCTCCGGGTTGAGCCTGAGACCGAGTTTCGTTCGTCTCCACAAGAAATCTTCTCCAGAAGACGTCCACTCATTTGCGATTGACCATTCAAGCTCGCGGGCGGTGATGGTGGCTGGAAACTGCTCGCCAAGATCTTCGACAGCCCGGGCATTGCCCAAGATTCGGCGTGCGTCGGTTCCGTATGCGCGGATCAGTCTCATTGCCCATTCCGCAGAGAGAAAAGGGTACGATTTTTGCAGTGAAGTCGCGAGTTCTTCAACGCCACCGACGGGAAAATCACCGCCGGGCAGCGGCATTGTCCCGGTCCAGGATGGCAATCCGTGATGCGATAAATGGTCGGCCAGTCGCTCGATCGCATTTTCGGCGAGTCGGCGATATGTCGTGATTTTTCCGCCGAAAATATTGAGCAATGGTGGGCCTGCGAAGTCGAGTTCCAAGACATAATCACGCGAGGCAGATGCCGCAGAACGAGTGCCATCATCAACCAGTGGGCGCAGACCGGAATAGGACCAGATGACATCCTTGCGGCTCAGGGGGCGGGAAAAATACGCGTTGGCAAATTCCAGAAGATAATCCATTTCCGCGTCGCTGCATTCCGGTTTGTCCGCTGCACTCGTATGGTCCTGATCGGTCGTCCCGATCAAGGTGAAGTCCCTTTCGTAGGGAATGGCAAACATGATCCGCCCATCTGTCCCTTGAAAGAAATAACATTTGTTGTGACTATAAAGCCGCCGGGTGACGATATGACTGCCGCGGACAAGCCTGATTTTTCGTGCTGTCCTGATTTCCTGTATCTGATCCAGAACATCCCCCACCCATGGACCTGCCGCATTGACCAGAGCGCGTGCGGTGTAATCTCTCGTCGTGCCGTCTTCGCATTCGCAGGTCACCGTCCAAACCGATACATCGCGCTTTGCCGCAGTCACCTTGGTGTGCGGCATGATCCTGGCGCCGTGCGCATGCGCGTCCCGTGCATTGAGGACAACCAGACGCGAATCCTCGACCCAGCAATCCGAATATTCGAATGCCTGTCTGAAAGACGTGTGAAGAGGCTGTCCTTCAGGACAGTTGGTCAGGTCCAGCAAGGTTGTGCCTGGCAGAATATTACGCGATCCGAGTGTATCGTAGAGCAGCAATCCCAAACGTATCAGCCAGGCGGGCCGGCGACCTTTCATCCATGGAGCCATTGTGGAGATCAGACGTGAGACTGGCGTGTCGGCAGCAAATCTCATGTCACCCCTGTAGGGCAGCACGAAACGCATCGGCCAGCTGATATGTGGCATTATGCCGAGGAGGGTCTCGCGCTCGCGCAACGACTCACGAACGAGGCGGAATTCGAGATATTCAAGATAGCGGAGGCCACCGTGGAAGAGTTTTGTGGACGCCGATGATGTCGCGGAACCCAGATCATTCATTTCCGCCAGGGCCACCCGCAATCCCCGCCCCGCCGCATCGCGCGCGATGCCGCATCCATTGATTCCACCGCCAACAATAAACAGATCAAAATTGCGGTTATCCGAGTCTTTTCGGCCACATGAAACTGTTGCGGGTTCATTCCTGTTCGCGGTCAACTCACACAAAACACCTGTCCTTCACTTCTCATCGTTGCCTGTCATCAAGTCGCAGTCATTCACATGATGTCCTATTGCACGAACACATCGATGTCTCCAAAGCTGCGCGGAGTTTTCACACATGACTGGTTCTCTGTTTGTCACCAGATTGGCAGGTTAAGTTTCAGACAATCATCCGTGAGGTCGGCAAACCTGCAAATCCAGTCAATCGTTCAAGTGATCACAATTTACCGGATAGCCACAATTTCGTGATCTCGAGAACTCACATTTTCATTTCGTGTTGTTCTGACAGCATGCGTGAGAAGCCCGCCAGCCTCGACTGATTCCCAGCCAATTCCAAATAAATGTCACGAAATTGAGTTTCAGGAAACCTGTCACATTCCCCCCAGTATTTTTGGTGACAGTTCGTCGAGTTTATTCCGTGAATCCTGGAGATGTTGGCCATCAACCTCGAGCAATGCGGCGACTCTCCGGGCAGTGTTCGGATGAGTCCTTATCAGGTCATTCTCACTATTTCCAAGAGCTTGGATTTCCTTCGCTGCAATCTCCATATTCAAGAAATGACCATTCAGTGACGACCGGCTCAATCGCTGAAATGATTGGCGGGGAGCGATCTGTCTTTTCCAAGCCAGCATGCTCATGCATGTTGATCGCCTCGGTCGCATGTTGCTTGGCCATATGGTAATCATTTGACACAAAATGAAGCAAGGATTGCAGGGGCTGCACACGGGTTCGGTCTCTGCAAACATTTGGTGGCACGCTTCCGTCAACCGTTCGAATCGCTTGCAAGATGATCTGGTTTCTCTGATCCACAATGTCCGATAGCAGAGGGGCTTAAGAGTTTGAATCAAAATACCATATATTGTATGTGATATAGCAATAGTAGCATCATTAGAACAATATATTGTTGTTGGTCGGGCTTTTAGGTCAAACTCTAAGGACAATTTCCTCCATTTTTCCAACATTTGAGCTTTTCAGCCAGTTGGGTAAACCCGGTCTCGTCTAGCTCCTTCAAAACCTTCAAGCCCAATTGATAGGCGTCTGGAACGTCCTCATTCTTTGGTAAAGGCAGCGTCATGAGATGTTGGCTATCCTGAGTCAACGATCGGTAACTGCAGGCTGCCGTCGCCCAATGAAGTGGTTCTCGTCTGGTGAGCGTGTGAATTTTCAACCTGTTGACAACGCGTGGTTTTCTGAATCCTGATGACGTGCGTCATGGTGGCCGGGAACTGGAGACTGTTCCGAGATGAAAACTCTCCCTCATGGAGACGTCTGAGACGGAACATGCTGATGACCCATTGACACTCTGACACTTCTGTTGCCAGGACCGATCTGGACAGGGATCGGGCCTAA
>JAPOTI010000050.1 GCA_026709265.1 Paracoccaceae bacterium
CCCGCGCCTGCGGGCGGCCCGGCATCAGGACGGAATCATGGGGGTGAGCAGTTACCATTAAATATCTCCTGTTCCCATACGCATCATTTAAAACAACAGTGTTTATAATAAATATTAACAAAGTGCATAAACCAAGACAGTATATTTGTTTGATGACAAAAGTTGTGGCCGTATCCATGAATTGTGGCGCGTCAATCAACCTGAGAATTGGCGACAAACAGGGTGAGAATCCTGGGGAGTGGCGGATGCTGCCCAAGGAGACCGGGTTTACGGCGATCACCGATGCCGTGGTGGAGACTGTCGCCGTGACCCTGAACGCCCGCCTGCGCAAGGTGCTCGTGTACCGGATACCCGCCGAAGCCTTCGCCCAGGCGCAGGGGCCGTCAATATCAGGCACCGCCGTCTGAATTATCCCCTGTTCGTCACCTTTTCACAGGGGCCTTGTCGGCCCCTGAGGGCCGCAGACTCCTGGTTATCCAAGAGATGAGACTGTCAACGCGCTGAATTCACGATTTGTGAGCCAATTTGGTCACATGAGTCGTCAGGGTTGAGCCGTGCATGATGGAAAGCCCGCACTCTGACCAACCCTCCTTTTTCCTCTCGGAATTCAGCAGCCCTTCCAAATAGCCGGAGTTGCTGTCGTCGCTTGTTGGTCTGCCCGGACGAGCTTCAACACTGTCCAGGACAATCCCCAATTGTCTCCTCGTGCCGAGACATGGGCTCAAAGAGATATAATTCTGCGAGACAGGATTCTTCAAGGGTTGGGGTTTGGAAGGGTTTTAAAATACCACATCGCGGCGGATTGACCGCCTCGGGGCGAAAAGGAATGCACAACGGCATCAGCCAGCCGGTTGTCAGATTCGAGGGGCGGGTCAGGGTGTGACCAAAAAGCTGCCAATCAAACGCCGAAGGCGAGCATCATCTGTCATCCGCTCTCCACAAGTTTGTTGAGGACAGAAGAAAAACATTTCGTGAAACCTCACGATAGCGGAATAAGCCGCATCAAGGCGGAGTTGTCGCACGGTTTACACAAGTCATAAGGAGTCAGCGATGCATCAGGAATTCACCGGTGCACGATCGCGAAGAGAATCCCGTTGGTTGGCTCCGCCGCATCTCCTTCTCACACGATGGCCGGCGCGGATCGGCCGCGCGGTATCGGTGAGATCGATAGTGGCACTGACCGCAACAGTTTCGGCTCTGACAGGTTGCGGGACAATCCACGGCGAACAGAAAGCGACCCTGCAACAGAAACAGGCTGAACTCAGCGCACTGCAGCAGGGTGCTGAACGGGAACAATACCGGCCAGCCGCCGCGACCTTTCAGACCCGGCAGGGGCTTGGTTTTTCAACCCGGAGAGACCAGCTTCCAGAACGGTTGCGCACCAGGGATGCCATCCGTTTTGCAAGTGCTGAACCAGTTTCACTGACATCACTTCTCGCCAGATTGACGGAACTCACCGCGATTTCACATCTGCTGCTCATCGGTCCCGAGGGACGTCTGGTTTCGGATGGCAGTGAATTCGGTGACTCGCACAGTTTTGATGGAGAATTCTCGATTCAGGCAGACTTCCATGGACCGCTTGCCGACATATTGGACCGGATCGCAGGTCAATATGGCCTGGCCTGGAGCTATGACGGGAGCCAAATCCGCTTCCGTGAATTCCTGACAGGACGCTACCCGTTGGCAGCGCTTCCGGCACAATCATCATTCTCCGGTGCGGTCGGGAACACCAGTTCGTCGGGCAGCATCAACCTGCCCGCGGAAATCAAGACAACGCTGGAGATGATCGCGGGCGACAGAGCACAAATCTCCTATGGCGATGCGTCGGGAATTCTGACTGTGACCGCGCGCCCGGCAGCGCATCAACGCATTCATGACTATCTCGACGAGATCAATGCATCACTCACCCGGCAGGTTGCGTTCGATGTCAATGTCCTGTCCATCACCCATCGCCGTGATGATCAACTGTCACTCAATCTTGACCTGTTTTCCGGAAGTGAGGCGGGCGATTCCGTGCGCCTGGTCGGACGGCAGGAAAATTCAGGCGGTGAAACCGTCAATATCGGCATCATTGACGGCGACGTCAGTCTCAACCTGCTGCTGCGTTCACTCGATCAACATGGCGATGTTTCCGTCGAAACCCGCACCGGCGCGACGGTATCCAACAATCAGGTGGTGCCGATCGAAGTGGTCAACCAGACGGCCTATGCCAGGAGCACCCAATCCGTCACCGGCACAGGCGGTGAAACCGGAACGTCTATTGAACCTGCAACCGTGACGACGGGTTTCGAAATGCGCCTGTTGCCGCGTATTCTGCCCAGCGGCGATATTCTTGTTCGCTACAATATCGAGCTCTCGGATCTCAATGATCTCGTCGAGTTCACCTCCGACCGACAAACCATCCAATTGCCGCGTCTCTCGACAATGTCGCTCGAACAACAGGCGATATTGGGCGATAATGAAACCCTGGTCCTGATGGGTTTTGAGCGCGACCGGAAAAGCCTCAACCGTACGGGCGACAGTCTTCGTGGCTTCCTTTCCGGCTTTCGGTCGGCGGCCAAGAATGAACGGATATCCACGATCCTGACGATCCGCCCGCGGATCGTGCACACAGCTAGCAGTCGCTGAGAACGAATCCCTTGCCCGTCTTTCGTCGCCATCCCCATTCGCAGTCCCGTCCCGGAATGGTGCGTCAGAACTGTCTCCAGATTGATAATCTTCAGGCGGCTCTCGGTCTCCTTTGGCAACCGGCACAGGAGCAAATACCCGTGCGCGAACAGGCCAGAATGGCGGGTGGGCCAGACGGCGGGTTTGATCTCTTTGTTCCCTTCGCCGAGGGGAAGCAATTCGGTTTCGCTTCCACGTGTGATGGCTTGTCCGCCCATATGCTGGCGGGTGCCAGTCTCTGCGGTGATGAGAGTTGGGGCGACAATTGGCTCGCAGCCTTCGCGATGCCTGGCAAACCGCATCAATGGTGGCTGGTCGCGATGCGTGATCGCCTGGTCTACGAAGACGGAATTCACGAATCCGAGGACGCCGCGCGTGCCGCATTTCTGAAGTCCCGTGCCGCGCCGGACTGGGACACGATCGTTGCACCTCCCGAATGGCAAATCGACGATGCCATGCCAGTGCAATTGCACGATGCGATCGAAGTGACCAGGGCCGCGCGGCTGCGACCGGTCCAGGTCTGGCCGCGGCTGATTCGTCCAGCCGGAATCGTGCTCGTTCTCCTGGTTATTCTGTATTTGGGGTGGCAGGCCTTTTCGGACTATCGCGAGCGGCAGGTCCGACCCGGGAAACAGGTTGTTGAGGATATTGCACCACCATGGTTGAGCCGACCAAACCTCATCGATTTTACCCGGATCTGCGAGAGGAATCTCAATCATCTCGCAATCCCGGTTCCCGGTTGGCAACTTCAAACCGCCGATTGTGATCTGGTCAATTCGCAGGCATCGCTCAAATTGCGCTGGCAGCGTGCCAACGGTGCCGCTGCCTGGATCAAGGCGGCTGTCACCGAGCTTGCCGGACACGAGGTGCGTATACATCGCGACGGACAAATTGCGGAAACAGGTGTGATCACCGCATTGCCGCCGACAAACCCCGAAGACAACCGTCAACCGCTTGATCCTGACATTCTCGAGTCTCTGCTCAACGATCGTTTTCTGACACTGGGCCTGGATATCAAGCTCACTGCGCACCCGGGGCGAACTGAATTCAGATCCGATGGGGCAAGACAGGTTGTTTTTGGTTATCACGATATCCAGATTGCGACATCGGGATCGCCCTCAGAATATGCCGGTCTGCTCTCCGATATTCACGCCCTCGTCCCCATATCCCTGGCGTATCTGCCGCAATCGGCGAACTGGATCCTGCGGGTTCGAGTCTACCATCCCAGCCGATGAGACACATTTTTGGAGGAATTGACCTGATGACATGGATACTGTCATGTTCGGCGATCGCCCGCAGGCGGTTGGTTATGATCTTGGCAATGAGTGCGTCGCTGGCTCCGATGATATCTCATGCGGAACCACCGATTTCCATGCCACTCTGGCCGTCGGAACTGGTGCATGACCGTGCAGATCAAAGCATCGTGGAACCTGAATTGTCTTCAAACAGTGCAATCGAGCCATCAGCAATCGCTGAATCGCCGGAGGCGGATGTTCATTCCGAACACGATCCGGATGACGTGGTGAATGCGGATCTTGCGGGGAAGGGGGGATCACCAGATCAAGTGACAGCAAACAGGATGGACGTGCTGCGAATGACAGGATTGATCGCCCGGCAGGCTGCGATTGCCGAAAGCATCATCATCATGGAGCGTCAATTACGGCAAGCCGAACTGATCCTGGAATTGATGGCCGTCTATGGGCCTGATGCACTCATCGAAATCGCACCGGGAGAATATGCCGAGTTCAGCCACACGCCGGCAGGACGACAAATCGCCGCAGAAATTGCCGAGGCAGAAACACGTGCACGAATTCGGCTGCTGGAGCTTGAAAAAGCCGAGGCACAACTGAAAGATCATTCAAATGACTCTCTGGCAGGGCAATCGATTATCGACTGGAGTGCGCCAATTTCGACTCGTTGGCCACGTCTTCTCGAGATTTTCGGTCAAAACGGACGCCTGCGCGTATCACTGCTTGTCGAGGGTGAAATGATTCGTGCTGCGGTGGGAGACAGGTTACCAAACGATATCGAGATTGTGGCGATATCCGATGAATCCGTGCTCCTGAAACGGGGCACTGAGCAAAGGGAGATCGCATTTGCCAGATGAGCATTTGTCATACGATCCATCCATCCCGCACAAACAGCCGGGTCACGGTCATCCCTTTGCCGAATTTGCCGCCGGGCCCCTGATTTCAGGTCCGGGCGGCAGTCTGGAAGTTCCGGTTGCTGATCGGCGATTAATCGCTGCCTTTCAAAACGGTCTCGCGGTCGTCGCCAGGGGCAGTCGTTGGTCGCCACAGGTCAAGGCCGCGTTGGATCGCGCATTCCGTGCCGAATTGGATCTGCATCGCATCATCGAGGCGGACAGCGAAACAATCCTGGCTGCTTACGAGCAATTGGCGGGTGCCACGACAGATAGTTCGCGGAGCGAGATCGAGCGCCAGCGCGATTTGCGGCGCATTTTTGCGCAGGCGGCCGAAGAACAGGCCTCGGACATACATTTCAAGATGTTTTCTGGCCATTGCGAAATTCGTATCCGCGTGCATGGCCGTTTGCTCACCCTCGCGACACGGTCACCCGAAGATGGAATCGCACTGATCAACGCGGCCTTTGCAGTCGCTGCCGACCATGGTTCTTCGGTGGGAACAAACGGGTTCATGAAAGGAGCCTTATCACGATCAAGCGGACTTCTTCCGGCCGGCATTGATCTTGCACGTCTCCAGTATTCACCGGCCTCAGGGCATTTGCCGTTCCTCGCGGTGCGCCTCAAATACGCCGGCGATGTCAATAGCAACTCGGATTTGGGCAGGCTTGGCTATCTGCCAGACCATCTTGTCGATCTCACTCTGATGCGCCGCCGCACCAGCGGCCTCTATCTGTTGGCTGGCAAGGTTTCCTCCGGGAAAACCACCACTTTACAACGATTGTTGAACGCGATGATGGAGGAAAAATCACATGAAATTTCCATCATGGCAATAGAAGAGCCGGTTGAACTCGATGTCGCAGGAGCCGTTCATGTGGCCATCACGGCCCGTAGCGGACAGTCGCGTGAACAGGCATTTGTCGAAGCGGTCAAGGCAACGCTGAGATCGGATCCCAATGTGGTCGTTATCGGGGAGTTACGTGATCGGGAACTGGCTGGCCATGCCATCGAGTTTTCGATGACAGGTCACTCTCTATGGTCAACAGTGCATGCCGGATCTGCCCTCGGAATCCTCGACCGTTTGAGCGATCTGGGCATCGAAAACTGGAAACTTGCAGATCCTGCCATCGTGCGTGGGCTGGTCTATCAGCGATTAATAGGTGTGCTTTGTCCTAATTGCAGGATCAGCTGCGCAGAGGTCCTCCATCGCGGCGACTTGGCTCCGCGTCTTGCCGAAAGAACAACAGGCGTGACCGGGCAACCGCTATCCCATTTGTATGTGCGCGGGCCAGGATGCCAGCAATGTCGCGGTGGGTTGATCGGACGCACGGTCGTGGCAGAAACAATCATGCCGGATCCACATCTTCTCGAATTCTATGCACGCGGTGATCGCACCGGAATGCGAAGTCATTGGTTACGCAAGAAATCCGCGGGCGGTCTCGGTGGGCTGCCGGTTCTCCATCACGCCATGATCAAGGTCGGGATGGGGTTGTGCGATATCAATGAGGTTGAGGAAGAGGTTGACCTGATCAGCGCCTATGAACGGGATTTCCCAGAACAGGCGCGGTCGCTTCCCGCCGATATATCCGCTTCCCGCTGCACCGCGTGATGGCGTCCCTCACCACGACCCTATCGCTGGAGGTTGGCAGGATATGGGCGCGATTGCAGTTCAATTCTGATCGCCGGCTCCGGCTCTACCGGGAATTTGCCGGCCTCCTGAAATCAGGATTCTCACGTGGCAAGGCGCTTGAGATTCTGTGGCGTATTGCATCGCGGGACGGCGCACGATTGTCAGAGCCCGTTGCCATTGTTCTTGCTGATGCAAGAAATGGCGTCAGAAACGGGCTCTCGCTGGCCGACTCCTTTGTCTCATGGATTCCGCGTGAGGACTATATGCTGATCAAGGCAATTGAAGACGGTGATGAATTTGCGCATCATCTGGAAGATTGGTGCACGACGCTTGAATCGCGCTCAGGTCTGCGCGCCAATGCGGTCAGTTCCCTGTTCTATCCCGCTTTCCTGATGATGACGGTTTATGCCCTCCTGGTATTTTTTGACAATCGGATCATGCCACCCTTGGAAGCGATATTGCCACGGGAAAGATGGACAGGTGCGGCCGCTCTGTTTCAGGCCACCAGCGCCGCCGCATCACGTTATATTTGGGTGACTGCAATTGTGAGCGGGGTCGTTCCCCTGGTTTTACTCGCGTCATTTCCGCACTGGATTGGCACGGGTCGTCATATCGCTGACAGATTGCCTTTGTATTCCCTCTACCGCGCCCATTGTGGCCTGTCGCTGCTGCAAGCGTTGGGGGCACTGATGTCGGGCGGATTGTCGGCGTCCGATTCAATTCGGCGCATCAGCGATGGAGCCAACCCATATTCCAGAAGTCGTCTGGAACTGATCCTCCGCCATCTGCTCAATGGACGCGGTCTTGGCGAGGCCATGCAGGCGGTTGCTGATGGCTGGCCGGATCCGGAACTGGCTGTGTCCATGCGCGCCCATGCCCATTCCCCTGAATTTCCGGCACAAATATTACGTATGGCAAAGGATTGGCGGCGGGTGATTCATCAGCGAACTGAGCGCACAGTGTCGGCGTGGCGACTGATTTCTTTCCTTGCCGTCTTTGCCGTGGTGTCAGGCACAGTCTCGGCAATGTATGAAATTCAAAGTCAGATTGCCCTTGGTCTGCATTGACGCGCCACAGGTGCCGGAGGGTACGGTTCTCAAGCCTTGCTGACATGAACAGCGCACTCTGTTGTGTGTGTCCGCTGCGCGGAACGGGCTGGGGGCTGTGTGAACCCCTCCCCGACAGGTCCCACAAACCGCAGCGCCAGGGAATCTTCAGAACAAATCAAATACCGGCGATCCCCGCCGCCCCGGGCCTTTCAACAGGACGCACCCCGTAGGCCGCCTCCCAGTCACCGGCGACGCGCGTCGCCGCCAGACGCAGCACCCGGGACACCAGCCCGTAGACCCGGACGCCGGGCCGCAGCCAGACACGGTGGCGATCAGGCGGGTCGGTGGATCAGGAGAACAGCGCCACCGCACCGATGACGAGGGCGGTGCAGCCGAGGACCAGGGTGACCGTCCAGCGCTGATTGTCCTTGTCGCGCTTGGCGGCCTCGACATCCCGCTTGGCGGCCTCGACATCCCGTTTGGCCATGTCCGTCTGCAGACTGGCGAGTCGGGCATCAATGCGTGATTCCATCGCTTCATTCTCCGCGCGCTGTGCGTCCAGCCGTCCTGTCAGTTCGGCGATCGCCCGCGCATTCTCGGTCTCATCTGTCATCCCCGCCTATTTTACCGATCCCCCGCCGCCGGTCAACTCCCCGGCCCCTGGTCGGGCGATTCCGGGCAGGAGTTGGAGGAATCCGTGCTTGAGCGCAGGGCCCGGTTCCCGTTGATCGTGACATAATAGTCATCGACGGTGTGATCCCAGGGATTCCCGTTCGCCAGCTGTACCAATCCCGGATAGAGTTCGGCGGCCACCGCCCGGGTCCGGCAGACGCATGTGGTGTTGAGGTTGCCGCCGATCGGCATGTCAAGCGTGTGAGCGCCGGGATTGGCACAATCATCATCCTCGGTGATGGTGATCGTACCCCGGTTCATGCCTGGGTCCACCCGGTAGCCCGCGCCGCCGAGCAGGGCCACCTCGACCACACTTTCACCCGTCACCAGCGTGTCATCGGGCCAGCAGATGGCTGTTTGAGCCGCCCTGGTCCCAGCACTCAGCGTCTGCATGGTCTCGGATCGCGAGAGGGCATACTGAGTTCCTTCAGAGTCCGGTTCGATATAGACCGGCACGCCAGAGTCGTAGAGGCGGTTATGGCCGGAGACGGTGTCGGCCAGGACGCGGATCCTGCTAACGGTCGCGGGCTGATTGGAAGATCACTGGATGTACGGGCCGTCAGGAGTGTTTGTACAATCATGATTCTCACTGGCCGTATTGGCATTGCCCAAATTATAGACTCGTAGGCTGATTGTCGGCACGCCCTGCGTGAGGGGTGGGGTGCGGCGGTGTCAGGTGGGCTGGAGGTCGAAGAGGAAACCGCCGGAGCGGGTCCGGCGGGTCGATTGATCAGGAGGTCGAGACGGGTGGTGGTACAAGGTCACCGGGTGGGGGATCAGGAGAACAGCGCCACTGCGCCGATGACGAGGGCGGTGCAGCCGAGGACCAGGGTGATCGTCCAGCGCTGATTGTCCTTGTCGCGCTTGGCGGCCTCGACATCCCGTTTGGCCATGTCCGTCTGCAGACTGGCGAGTCGGGCATCAATGCGTGATTCCATCGCTTCATTCTCCGCGCGCTGTGCGTCCAGCCGTCCTGTCAGTTCGGCGATCGCCCGCGCATTCTCGGTCTCATCTGTCATCCCCGCCTATTTTACCGATCCCCCGCCGCCGGTCAACCGGGATGCCGGGTCAACCGCGGGGTGCGTCAGGTCGGCGTGGGTCGGTGGATCAGGAGAACAGCGCCACTGCGCCGATGACGAGGGCGGTGCAGCCGAGGATCAGGGTGATTGTCCAGCGCTGATTGTCCTTGTCGCGCTTGACGGCTTCTGCATCGCGCTTGGCGGCATCTTCACGATGCGTGGCCATATCCGCGCGGAAACGATCAAGGGCCGCATTGGTCCGATCCAGCGCACTTTCATTCTGGGCTTGCATCGTCTTCATGCGTTCCTCCTGTGTTTTGATCTCACCGTCCAATCGGGCGATCTGTTGGGCCAGATCGTGAATGTGGGGCGCGTCACTCATCACCGCAAACTAAGCCTTTAGGCTGCCCCGGTCAATCACGTTCCCGCCCACACATTCCCGCCTGTACTTGATCAAACACATGTGAGATTCTGAGCGGCTATGGCGCGTCAATCGACCTGAGAATCCATTATGATCGTCCCAGTGGAGAGATGATTGTTGTTTGCCGGAATACGCAGGCCAATGAAATCAGGAATACAGCCCGAGCTTCGACGCGGCACACCTGTTCAACCGTACGGCTTTCCTCATTTTTCATGGCAATCAACTCGGCTGTGAGTCCACAAATATCATGGCCGCGGACAAATGTCCGTGACGACATAAACCAGCCATGTCTTGGACGGGGAAATATCCCGTCCGTGGCGCCCTGTTGAACATGGAATCGGGCTGGGTCATGCAGCCAAAGTATCAGAGTCCTACTAACCGCCTTGATTCTGACCTTCTGTGAAGGTTAAGATTCCGGTATGTTCGATCACGTCGCCATGGATATAAGGTGATTGCCTGAGTGACCCGGGGCAACAGTCATAAATTCAATATCAAGACGATGAGTTGTTAATGACCGCTTCCCGCTGGCACAGTGCATTCATTCCGTCCCTTTTTGACAGGATGCGGGTTGAGAAAAATCCGCCATATTGCTGGGCAACCTTCGCGGCCGATCTTAAAGCGGGTCTGATCCTGCTGCTGATACAAATTCCATTCGCGATGGGCATCGGCGTTGTCTCGGGGATGGGAATCCCTGCCGCACTCTATTGCATGGTGATCGTTGGAATCGTCGGTGCGTTGCTCGGCGGCACCCGGTCAATGGTCAGTGGTCCATCGGTTGCGGTGGCCGTCATCGTCGGTTCGATATTGGCAACAGGCAATATCAGCATGTTCGAGCTGTCGGTCATCGTGATCATCTCCGGTGTGATGCAGCTTGTGCTCGGGGTCGCGGGAATCGGCCGGTTTATGGCCTACTTGCCCCATATCGTGTTAACCGGATTCATCTCAGGGATCGGGCTTTTCCTGATCTGGTCGCAGGCGTGGAAACTTGTCCGGATGGGAATGCCGGACATCATCATCGCCGGCATTTGCATGTCTGTGATTCTGTTCTGGCCACGTCGTATCAATCGATTCCTGCCGGCCCAACTCGTGGGTGTGGCTGCTGCCTGGGGCGTATCTGCTGTCTGGCTGCCGGGAAGTGTCCTGCTGGGGAAGTTGCCAACCGGGCTTCCTGACATTGTCATCGGCATACCATCGCTGAACTTCCTGCCCCAAGCCATGATGCCAGCCTTACTGATAGCCGTCATCGGTTCTGCCTATTCGCTGATGATTGCTCATTCCGTCGACTCGTTGACCGGTGCACGGCACAACCCGAATCGGCAACTTGCTGCAACTGGCGTCGCCAACATGGCGGCGGGTGTGTTTGGAGCGGTTCCCGGAAGCGGGCAATTCGGTGCGATGGGAACAGTGCTTGCCGGTGGGAAGACGGTTGTCACCGGAGTCATCGTTTCCGTGCTGACCGCAATATTTGCGTTCGGTTTTGGGCCATATTTGGCATCGCTTCCACTGGCGGCCATTCTTTCATTATTGATTTGGATGGGCTGGGGGCTCATTGATCGTCAATTGGCCAAACGCGTGTTCCGCATTGAGGCCCGCTATGGTTGGGTCTTTGCCGTGACAATGATCATTTCAGCGGCGGGTGAACCACTGACGGCTGTTGTCTGCGGGATGATTGCTGCGGTGATCGGTAATGCCATCGCCCTTGAAACTGTTGAGCGCGACAGCGTGTTGTCGGTTCCCCTGATGGATTCAACCCTGATGCCGGACTCCGAAATTGGCGAACATGACCCGTTTTCTGCACGGACCGGACTTCTCGCCCTACGCGGCTCCTTTACCGTGGCGTCGTCACGCAAACTCGCCGAACTGCTTGAAGGCGATATCCGTGACCATGAAGTGGTCATCTTTGACCTGTCCGAGATGACCCATACAGACGACAGTTCATCCCATCTCTTGAAGATATTGCTTACCAAGTCCGGGTCCTTGGGGATCGAAGTCATTGTTTGCGGCGTGCCTGAGCACCTTCGCCCGTCATTCGATGCTTTCGACGTTTTGCATGATGTCCCGGATGAGCGTCTTGTCGGAACTCAGGAAGAGGCGCGGGAAATCGCCGCCAGCCTGCTGAAATTGTCAACGAATTCGGCCGTCCAAGGACCGTGAGCCGGCGCAGATTTCGGCAGCAATTGTCATGCGATTCGGCGCCTCCTCAGATGTCACTGGTGTTTGGAATATCAGCGGCACGGATTGCGGCCACAGATGCAGGGCGCGAGCATGACCAAGGTGTGACTGGAGAGCATGCCTGTCAGACATGTCCACGTCTCGGTGCATGGGTTGGCGGTCCAACAGGCATATTTGGTGACAATCCAGCCTTGTCTCTTGCCCGGCGCAACACGCCCACCAGCTTTCCACAGGAATTCATCAATGATGTGATTTCGCCCGGGTGAACTTTCTCCACTACAGCCGAATGTGCAGGGGTCGCCAATGCCTGATGACAGTGAGAGTCACAGGCCGGCACCCATGAGGAGATCAAATGAGACAAGAAATCAAGCGCGCCCAAATCGGCGTCCAACGCAGACATCGCGCTGAGCGCGGCGCCACGCTGATCGAAGCGGTTCTGTTTACGGTCATTGCTCTCGGTCTCGTGACTGGTGGGGTGGTGCTCTATGAACAGGCCACAAAATCGGCGCGAACCAATGAAACCGTCCGCATGCTGACCTCACTGCAATCGCAGGTGCGGGCGCTGTTCCAGTCACAGGCAAGTTTTGGCACGGCCGACCTGGCATCCGTGCTGATTGCCGCCAATGCCATGCCGTCGGCATTCCAGAAAGACAGCAATTCCGACGGAGACAATGACGCTCTTGTCAGTCCCTTTGGCAGCGATGTCACGGTCACCGGCGCGACATCCAGCTTCACGGTCGAGATTGAGGATGTACCGGTGGACATCTGCGCACGCGTGGTGGCTTTTGATGCCTCCGGCAATGGATTGGCAGGGACCGGGATTATTTCCGTATCGGACGGGACTGCGACTGACAGTGATGGAATGACATCAGCGCAAGCAGCCACCTTCTGTACCACCAATGACTCGGGCGGCGAAGTCGCGCTGACCTGGACATTCGGGAAGTAAATCGCGCGGGCTGGCACGCACGGAGGGCCGTTCAGGCCCACGTTCGGCACAATGTGCCAGCCCACATCATCGATTTCATTGGAGATGTTCTTGGCACCACGTTACGGCGAAGCCGAATATGCGCGTTTGCGCTACGAAACCTGGATGCGCAGTCATTTGCGCATGACCTACGTGGTTCTTGCGATGCTGATCGTGACCGCGATTGCGGTGAGTGCCGCCGTCTGGGCAATCGCGGCAAAGCCGGAACCGCGTTATTTCGCTGCGCATGAGAATGGCGGAATCCTGCCACTCGTCCCCGTGTCCATTCCTTTCCTGTCGGATGGCGAAGTGACCAATTTTGCGGTGCAGGCGGTAACGCGGTCCCTGACCATGGATTTTGCCAATTGGCGGAGCGATCTGACTGGAGCGTCGAAATATTTCGAACGTCCGGCGGGGTGGAACAGCTTTCTGGATGCCTTGGAAAAGTCGGGAATGCTGAGTTACATCCGCGAGAATCGGCTTGTTTCAACAGCTGTCGCCAATGGTGCCGTTATCGTTCAAGCCGGGCCGGATCGACAGAAACGCTACAGCTGGGCCGTGCAAATCCCTCTGACCATGACCTATGAATCGGCGAGCGAACTCAGTCGAGACAATCTTGTGGCCGACGTCCAGGTATCGCGGTTGCCCACCTGGGAAATTCCCGAAGCCGTGGGAATCACGCGGATCGTCGTTCGTCCAGGGCGCATGGGAGAGAATTCATGACGTCCATCTCGTGGGGATGGAAGCGGACCATTCTGGCCATATTCTGCCTCGCAGCTTCAACAGTTTATGGGCAGGACATATCTGGCGCAGACGCGCAATCGGATGATGCGCAAGCGGCTGTAGCCGGACCAATGCTGGATGCCAGTCTTCCGGATGCGCGTGATCTGGGATTTGACTCGGCTCTTGAAACCGTCTTTCCCATGACGCCAGACATGGTGCGCCGTTTCCGTGGTGCCTTCGATGACAATGAGAAAGCGGTTTTTGAGCGGCCTTATCCAAAGACTCTCGATGATGCCGCCCTGGTGACGCTAGAGCCCGGAGAGGAACCCATCGAATTACGCGTGGCGCCGGGAATTGCTTCTGTCATTGGCATCTATGATGCCACCGGACGACCGTGGCCCGTGCGGCAATATGTCTTGGGTGACAATAAGAATTTTGAAGTTGCCCAGCTGGGTGAAACCGCAAGTGCCATTGTCGTTTCACCATTGGCCCGGGTCGGCTGGACCAACCTTGTCATGGCCCTGGCCGGAGAGGAATCTCCGCTGGTCGCAAAGATTGTTATTGACAGTCACAAGGCACATTTCAAACAAACTGTTCAAATCATGAAAGCGGGTCCCAATGCGGTTGACCTTGCACTGGCTGATACCGACAGGCTCCCTTCTCCCGGGGATCGCCAAATGATTGCGACCCTGATGGGCGCAGATATCAGTGGCAACGCGACACCAGTTCCCGTGTCAGGAGTCGATGCCCTGGCATGGGCGGTTGGTGAACAGCTCTATGTGCGGAGTCAGCACGCATTGCTGTCCCCGCCTTACTGGTCGTCATTGGCGGGACCAGGGGGTGTTCAGGCCTACAGGCTTGATATGCATCCTGCGCTTCTGTTTTCCGTTGATGGCCGTGTCATACAAGCCATTCTGGACTTACCTTGATTCCATGGTCGTGTTGTCCGGGGGTGACCGCCAACATGGAGGTGGCGATTTGAGTTCGGGGACTCTCCGAAATCTTTGGGGAGCTGCATGCAGATGCTGAGATCGCTACGGCAATTGTTCAATGCTGCCCGCCTCAACCACGGGGAAACCTGGCAGAGCGAGTCTCCTCAACCACAGGAACAATCCGCGACGTCGATCTCCGCCACCACGAACTATCGACGCTGGCTATTCAAGGGAGATCAGAGCCAGCAATATTTGGCTTTGATGCGGCAACTTGCCATGGGACTCGGAGTTGCCAGCGTCATTGGATTGACAGTGTATCTGGTATTGAGTCCGGCACCCACCGATCCGTCAAAGCTTATGCGGGTTCCCAATATGGATGCCACACCCGGCGGTGACCGCCAAAGGGAGTCGCAGCGATATCGGGAGACATTGCGCCAATCCAACCTCAATCGTGCGGCCGAAGCCGATCATACCGGGGGTTGGTTCATGTCTGTTCCCGAAGGCCTGCCAGCACGCACGGATGCACAGAAACAGGAGGTTGAAAATACATCTGTCCATTCACCATCCATAACGGCGATTGAAGCCGCGCAGCAGGTTGCCGCCGCCACGGAATCCACGCTCCTTCAGGAACCGGCGGCGACCGAAGATGCTGATGTCGTCAAACCCGTGCCCCCACGCTCTCCTCAGGCCACGGAAAATCCGTTTCATGGTGCCATTCTGCGGCAAATGACAGCTGTCACGCAGGGGTTGCAAATCACCGGGACAGGGGGTGCCGTGCTGATCACCGATGCGAATATTCAAGATATGGCTTGGCAGGAGAGTGACATCCAGACCCACACTGCCAACACGTCACCAATCGCCACCTCTTCTGTCATCGCGTCAGGAGATATCCTGCAAGGTGAAGTGATCAGCCTGATCGACTCAGATGTGGCCGCGCCAGTTGTCGTGCGCCTGACATCCGGCCCCTATGTCGGCAGCACGCTCATCGGACGGTTCATGGCGAACAGTTTGGCAGGCGGCATGCTCATTGAATTTGAGCGACTGGCATTGGCTGCGGGCAAGGAAATCACAGTGCAGGCCGTCGCTCTTGATCCGGTGACACGGGGTGTTGCAGTTCAAGGGGAAATCAACCCGCGACTGGGTCAACGATACGGCCCACTATTGGTATCGGCCTTTGTCTCCGGATTCGCAGCCAATGCCGCGCGCCCGACAACGACAATCATCGAAACAGCCAACCGCCAGATCGCTACGACGGCACAACCGCGTGTTGAGGACAGTGTCATTGCCGGGGTAGGTCAGGCGGCCAATGCCGCCGCCGCCGATCTGACTGCAGCGGCGCCCAGGACGCCCCGAATCCGAATCCTGCCCGGGCAGTCGATAGACATCCTGTTCCTGTCGTCCGTTACCCTTCCCTAACCCGAATTGGAGTCAGTTATGACACGTCCAGACAAAGCGTCACAACCAGATCAAGACCTGCATGCTGAAATGGACTCAAGCCGTGATCAAGGCCATGAGACTTTATCGGAACCTGAATGGCGCGAATGGGTCGAGTTTGAGCCACAGCCTGACCCCATTTCCCAACCACAAATGATCAAACTGCAGCGCGAATCCGAGAGGGATCACAGTCAGCATGGAAGCCATCAAATGGAATCTGCAAATCCGACGAAACCTCATCAGGTTGTTCAGTCTGATGAATTGCCTGACGCATCAGGATGGCCTCATCCACGAACGCCAATGGAGCCCGCGCACGATGCTGCGCAAGCTGACAGAAGCCATCATCCGGTCAATCCGGGATGTTCAGCACCGCCCCATCTCACCGCTGCGCAGGCGCGGCAGCACAAGAGATCAGCCGCTCTGCCAGATGATGGATCCCGATCGATCGATCAGGACTCAGATGATTATGGACACGGGCAAGCTCAATCTGATCATCTGGCAGACTCGTATGATTGGCCGGAACAAGGGCTGACAAAGGGGACGGCTCCTGATGCAGCTATCGCTGGCGCGGCGGAAACTGATGCGCCACAGGTTGGATATGAGAGGAGAGGACAGCGCCCCATCACGAGTTCAAACCGCCGTTTTGCCCGGCTGACGCACTGGAGCAGGAATCTGGGCCTCGCCATTCTTGTCATTGTCGCTGCTGGTTTCGCCGCTGTGGGATACTTTGCGGGTCATCTTAATGTTGATATTTCACCAATCGAGACGTCGGAATTTTTGCCCGCAGAAGATTTTTCTGTTCCTGGTCAGTCACATTCAGAGTTCAAGACGCCTGTTCCCTTGTCCCAAGAAATCAGTGTGCTGACAGATCCGAGAGGAGAAAAATTACGACAAGACAACCAACCGAATTTTGTTTTTCGATTGAAGACCGAAGATCCTGGTCAACAGATTCAACCACTGGGCAACGACGATATCCAACTCTGGAACCGCTTCTTTGAGAATGTGATGCTTCATCCGCCAGCAGCTGCGACGAATGGTGAGAAATTTGACGCATTACAAGCAGCGTTCGGAGCACAGCAGGGCTCTGAATTATCGGGCGAGTCAGGGGTCAATTTGTCTCCATCTGCACCCCAAACCATGGATATAGAATTGGTGAACACGGACGTGATGCGATCGAAGGATCCAGACGTGTCGGCAGAGTTCCGAGCACATCATACCAAGATCGATTCCGCATTGATGACACGGGATCTCATGCATCCTGCAAAGATCGATGTGTCACTGGTTTCAAGAATCCAGAAGTTGGAAAATCAAGTCAAGAAACTTGAGCGTGAATTGTCCGACCTGCAGCCTGCGCAATCACAGGCTGACCCGAGTCTGCTGTCTGAGCAACCACTCACATTCGGAGGTGACGACTGGACCTATAGCGAAGGGGAGGCAGTGATGGGGCCAGGTGAAACCACGTCATCAGTGACGCCAACCGCCGCAGAGACTGTTACCGGTTCTCAAATGCCAGTGACCATGGCTGGCAAGTCACCACATGCACCGCTGCACAGGGTTCAGATCGGCGATCAGATCAAGGGCTATGGGACGGTCACTGATATTGTGCGTTTTGACGGTGGCGGGCGCATGCTGGTGACCGAAGACGGAGCCGTCTATGTGAATTGATCCGAGGTTCAGATTGACCGATCCTGTTGCCTTTATCATTAACCTTGCCAGCATCATTGGTCAGTTTGAATCACTGTTGCGGGCGATTGTTTTCGTCATGGGGATTCTTCTCACCATTCAGGCGCTTCGCCTCGCCATACGACGGGTCGAATTCGGACCACAAACCGTCTCCTCATCCCAAGTTCTGGCAAGTTTTGTGATTGGCATCTGCTTGCTTGCATTTCCGCAAACCGTGAGCGTTCTCACGGGCAGTCTTTTTGGCACCAGTCGCATTGACGATGCTGCACAGATTCTTGCTTATACCGGGCGTTGGTCCGATGCGGCCAGTGGTTCGCGACAGGCAATAGAGGCGATCGTGTTGCTGATCCAACTGATCGGATTCATTGCGATCATGCGCGGACTTCTTTTTCTCAACAATGCCGCGTCATCATCAGCAAATGCCACGCTTGGATCGGGTGTGACATTTATCGTGGCCGGCGCGCTGGCGGTGAATTTTCCATCACTTTTTGGGGCATTGACACAGCTCTTCATGACATCAGGATAACAGTCCTCATCCTTCATTGTGAACTGTTGCTTTTCCATGGATGTTATTGACTCCGGCTTGATGTCTTCATTCCTATCAACAAGTTGTTCTGCTTCATCGCGCGCATCTTTTTCCTTCATGCTTATTGTGACGTCCAAGGACATATTGGAGATTTATCCGGTTTTTCAGCGGCATTCATATCTGTTTCCTCGATTTTGATATTTGACGTTCCGGTTGTGGAAATAATCGGTCAGGGCGTTCCTGTTGATAGATCGGGTCAACGGATCATTTATCCGCGTGGGGTATTCCAAGTGAACCCTCCATGGTTCATCCTGTTCGAATTCCGCGGCGGCGATGACGATTCAGCGGGCTTTGAAGAATATCACAGGAGGTGAAATTGATCGGCAATTCTGACCGTTGCAACCAGAACGCCGGGCATTGCGGTGCAGAGGAGGGTGGAGTATCGACTTGACGAACTTAATTGGAGCGGACTTGGCATGAACGCCCGTGTAGCCCGACTGGATTTTCACTGTGATGTTGTCTTTGCTCGGCCTGTCTTCAGCCGGGTTGCTTCATTTGCACAGATTATAGAGCCGATGTTCCTGCTGGTTGCCGTGGAATACAAGCAGGGATCCAGGCCTGAGAAGTTTGTCGACAGGAGGACCGGGCATGTCGATGAAATCTGGCGTCTGGTTGCTGGATCAATCGGTTTGACGATCATTTGACGAAGACAGACGATGTTATCTTCCGTATTCCCTCTCACGCACTGACCGCGACCCAGAATAAGACTTCGCACAGTCCCCGCCGGCAAGAGCTTGATCCCCAGCGCGCATTCCTCAGCTATTTTGACAGCTTTGACGTTGGCCGGATTCAACAGAGACAGTCCGAGCAAAACCACAACGTGGCGGTCAGTCGGTTTCCAAACAGTCGAACAGCCAATGTTCAGTCACACGAGCGCATTGTCCCGGCTATGCCTGTTGCTGTGACAACTTCTGAAACTTCACAGGTTTTCGGGACATGGCTTCAGGAGGCCCTGCAACAGTTGGAAGAGAGTTGTGAATGCGCTGCCGATGAGGAGCTACACCCCCCTTCGACCATTGCAATTCAGAAGACTGGCATGCTCTTGCGTGAAATATCAGAATGCGTTGAGTCCGCACCGGACATCTACCCGATGCACAAGTCAAGTCTGGCAATTGACTTTCGCACGCCCGACGGCAAGAGTGGTGTGCTGTTTGTAATTGAACAGGATGGATCTGGTACGCTGTTCTATCCGACACGGGATTCGGATGGCTGGACTTCGTTTGAAGATGCCATGAACTTGTTCGCGGGGCGTGGTGCTGACGAGTTGAAGCGGGCAGGTATCCGGTAGTGGATGTTGAGGCTGGTCAGGATCAAACCAAACCCATAGTTGACGATGAACGACTGGGGCGACAGGAATGGTCAGGGTCCTCGGCCAGAAAGGTGTACTGCCGGTTAAAAAGCGGCCAAAAAGTGGACATACGTGCCAACAAATTCGAGCCGAGAACAAATCACAATGATGTTTCTGTCGACCGAATGGACCTTGCTGCCCAAAATGAACTGGCAAAACTGGCTGAGAAGAACACCACTCGTGAGGGCAAGTTATTCAGGGGTTGGTATACGCCACGGTACGCGATGTCACTGATGTCGGTTGTCGTGCAAGCCCAACGTCGCGACCAGAGAATCCGTGCCACGCAGACATCGAGTTTCTGGTGCCCTTGAATGCTGACAATCGGAAAAATGAGATTCGTAAGCACGCCTTCGAACTCGCATGCAGGGCACAATCATAAACCTGATCAGATTCCCAACCGGATCGGTGTACGCGATAATCTCACGGGTCAGGCCGCCCTTTGAGCGTCCGCCCTTCTGGGTCAGATCCCCCTCTTTTTGACCCCGGATGCCCGCGGTGGCTCCGGCATGATCGTGCTATCCACCGCCCCGCCGCAGAAAAATCAATCACATCGGATAACATACTGGGAAGACCTGCAAAAACACCCTTTTGCGTCCATTGACAAAACGGCCTGAAAAACTCTGTTCCACTAGCCGCAACGCGGTGGGAGATCGCGCCACGACGGTCCCGTGCGAAACAGCCAAAGAGCCGCCTCGAGAAAAGGCGGATTATGTCCGAAATCGGTCGATTTGCCCGGACAAAGTGGCATAACCTATGCCCACATCGCGTCTGTAACACCGTTCTGTCGGCAGTGATCATGTCACCTGCCTATGCGGCCTGTAACGCCTTTCCAACGTGCGCTGCAGGCAAAATAAGAACAAATCGGGTGCCATGCACGATGAATGCCTACGGGCCCGCAAGGGAATTCTTGTGGTGGGTTTGGGATTCTGGAACTGACCTGTCTTTCCAGGGTTCGAAGACCTGTTGGTTGCGTGGAAATATGATGTTGAGTGCGACCAGCAATGGGACCGCGAACTCGGTCAATTCACCGCGCCTGAACACCTCATCAGGTTTCAGGTTGATGAGACCTTCAACAGCCGCAATGATCACGAGATAACCGACGATATGGTATGTCTTTGGAAGGGGGACGGCCCAGGAATCAGCGATCGCCCGCAGGCGGGGCGAGCGGCGGCACAGCGGCGTGATGACACCAAGATAAAGCAGAAAAATGATCAATATGCCTTTCGCAAAAACTGTCTTGTTGAAGTTGATATCGTTGATAATGAGATTGTGGATATTGGTTTCAACCTGCGCATTGTTTTGCAGGAAAAATTCAGGACTGGTGATTCCAAACAGCCGCTGTCCCCATGAGATTTCTTCCAGGGCACCGAACGCGGCAAGCAGGGCAAGCGCTGCGAGAACCAGTTTTTGCCGGATATTGAAATGACCAAAACCGCACCACAGACGCCTTGTCGTGATTGCCGAAATCGAAGCCAAAGTGAGGACCGTGAGCCATTCCAGAACACCATCTTCAACAGCATAGGCTGTTCCAAAATATGCGGTATTGAAAAGTGCGAGCGCGACGCCAAGGGCAAACAGGAAGGTGCCGTGTATCAAAATGAATTTCTCAACAGGCTGCATTGCGAAACCTCCAGGCCCTGATCAGGCGACAACATATCGAAATCGATGCCACGGCAAATGCAATGGGATCCAAAAGATAGTCAAACAGATTATCGCTTTCACCAAGATCGAAACGATGGGCAACAAGCGAACAGGTGAGCCAGACGGCGATCAGGAGATGACGCTTCCCCATCCACATGCCACACGCAATCAACGCCACGACAAATGCCGTTTGCGGTCGATAGAATAGAGCATAGGGGTCAAAATATCCTAAACCCAAGGCCATAGGATAGAGAGAAACCCCTGAGAGGAAAATAATGACCCTCAATCGCAACAGGGCGGCAGTGAATTCATCGAATAATGGGGACAATCGAGATCTGAATGCAACACAAACACAGGTCAAAACCAACGCAAAACTGGGTTCATACAATATGCTTGCGAGATACCCGACGATATTGATTCCATTGATGGGTACGAGCAACGCAGCAGCAGGTAACAGACAAGCTGCAATCAATTGTCCAACGCGTCCTGCGCGAACGTTCCCGCCGAGGGAATAGCCCAGCGGAAACAACGTCAATATCCACATCAGGTCAGAAAAATTCATGGTGAGAGAATCACCCAAGACGCGTCAAGAGCTTGGGTCAGCCAGTTATCGTCGAAAACCAGGTGCTTGATTGATTGCCTGTTGTCGGTCCATGCGACATGGTGATGGCCATGAATATCAGTGGTGATCGCAGGATAGGAGAATTCGCCGCTGTCGGCCGATTCAAGATCATGAATGGGCACGATCATGGAGACATCCCGGTCGGCAACGGCGATCGATAATGCGCTACGCCCCGTTTCTGAACTGTTATAGACAATCCAGAATCCATTCGCTTCCGGAAGCGCAGCAGCAGCCACCGAATTGTCTGCGTTTGGTAATTCCAGCGGTCTTGGCCGGCTGAAATGTCTGCCGGCATCACGGGTTGACGAAAACTGCATGTGCATCGGGGGGTCTCCGGCATAACGCATGAATACCGCGCCACGGGACTCAGAAATGGCAGCCAATGACGGTTGTAACGCGTCTCGCCCCCATGTCACGCGGGTTTTGTTACGAATTTCACCATTGGGCGCAACCAAGAGGATCTCGGCGAATTTTCCTGCCAACTCGTGATAAACCGGTAGCGCGAACCCCCCATCTGTCAGGAGAACGGGCGGATTTCTGACCAAAGTGCTGACATTGAAGAACGGACTGGTGACGAGGCGCCGGGCTGAAGACCATGTCTTGCCCCCATCGTCTGACGTGATGAAATTGATGCTGCTGGTCGCCCAACCGCCGACTGAAACACTGACAAAAAACAGCCAGACGCGTCCGTTCTCGTCCAGAATGGCTGCCGGGTTGCCAAGTTTCTTGATATACCGGCCGAGTTGTTCCGCCAGGAGTTGTCGAGACATGACGCTTCGTGCCGGAGAGAACTTTCCCGTCTGCTGGTCGTATCGTGCAAACCAGATTTCCACATCCATTCCACCTTCACGACTGCCACCGAACCAGAACGCACCAATGTCTCCACCGGGAAGATTGACAAGTGTCGCAGCATGAACGGATGGCTGACCCCCATTGTCCAGCAGTTGTGTGCGATAAAGGGGAACAGAAGGCGCATCCGTGCCGTCACCCTTCACCGCAACGGATCGGGCACTGATTGATCGGATGACAAATTCGGATTGCGGCGTTTCTGACAGGAGATCGATTCCATACGAGATGGCCACCGACGCAGACATCAGGAAGCCAACTGACGCGGCCAGTTGATACCGCCTGATCCTGCGCCCATCTGGATTTTGGCCACGCCATGAAAAGTGCATTAGATCCACGTCCAATATCGACGCGATTGACAAAAAATGTTCGACAGGTTGATGAACTCCCTTAATGCATTGAACTGTTCCCGATTCCCTTGGAAAATGACGGAACGCTCGCAACGACGTCCCAGATTGACGCATAATAGGTACATCTTCAACTTTGCGAAAGTGAACAGACAAAACAACATGTCGTGAGAATGCCCTTATCCTCTCACTGTCTGTGGTGTAGGAACTGTCAGCAAATCACGTGCCGTTTGTCGGTGAACAGAACAAGATCTGGTTCAGTGATCATGATTAACGGACATGCGGTGGCGGGGCGTTTGTCTGTCGTGGCTGCCGCATGACAATGGGTGCAAAAGGGGTGGGGTGCAGATGAGGTTGGATATCCATGATATCCGTGAGGTTATCGGTGACAGATCTCTGTTCAGGCGGGGGCGAACGCTCTACAAAAACGGGACAGTGCTCGATATCAAAAAGGAGCCTGACAATGTGCTGATCGGACGGGTCAGGGATCGCACGAATATATATTATGTCGATATTCAGGTTGAGCCGATTGGCGAAGAATCAGTCTCAGTCTCCGGGTTTTGTACCTGCGATCTGGCCTATAATTGTGAACATGTGGCGGCGGTGCTCCTGAGCCATTCTGCTGCTCTCCGGAAATCTGCCCACGACTCTCAATTTGCCCATGAACGACATGATTCGACTGGCACATCACGCGAAAGCAAACTGCCCGGTCATCTTGAGGAATGGCTCGACACATTCGACGATTCGGACATGGAGTTGTTCCAACCCGAGCCATCCGGCCCCTCCGTCATTCATGGTGATGCAATCATGTATCTGTTTCGTCGCAGTTGCGGCAGCAAAGCCGAGATCTGCCCGTTCAAGGTTTATGTGAAAAAAGACGGGGAACTCGGAAAAAATGTTCACGAGGTTTCTTTTTACAGTGGTTCGCACGCACGCAAGGGCATGACCCATGAGGATGTCGCGATCTGCGCGCAACTTTCCTACTTCGGCAACCATCATTCTTCGCAAGGACGGAGTTTTCCGAAAGGGGCGGCATTGAAACAGTTTCTGCAGCAGATCGTGTCGACGGGACGTGCGCGATACGACAGTGTTTACACAAAACCGCTGCACTGGCAGGATGACATAAAGGTTGTTTTTGGCTGGAAGATCAATGAGGACGGCAAGCAATCATTAGAAGCACAAAATGAAAATGGTCAACAACTTGGCCTGCTTCCGTTTCCAGATCCAGTCATTGTTGATCCGCACAATGACCTCATCGGATTTGCTGGCACTGACTTGCCGACACATACAGTTGAATTTCTTGCCCGTGCACCGGTCGTTCCTCCCGAGTCTGCCGGACAACTCGCAGTGCGCATGAAGAACCAGTTTGGTTCTTTGGTGCCCCCACCCCACCCTGTCAAAATTATCAAACATACGGATCTCAAGCCGAATATGTTGTTGACCCTGACAGGACAAACGGGCGAGTTTTGGCGAAATGGTTATCAGCAGGTCACTTATCCGTGCATTCGCGCGAATGTCACCTATGACGGGCACAAATCCTTACTTACTCCCTGCATTGGAAAGGAAATTCGTTGCGTCGTTGACCAGACAGTCAAAATCATGCGGCGTGATCAAGATACGGAAAGGCAAATGCTGGAACAGCTGTACGATATCGTCGAGCCCTATGGCGGTGGTGTTGCGATACACTCACGCAGCGGCGAATACGTGTATAACAATGTCCGGGATACGCATGTCATCTTTCCCGCCGTGCAACATGACAATCTGGCTTCGATGAGAGAATTGATCAGCTTCATGTCCACTGAGATCGCGTATCTCAAGGAGGAGTTGAGATGGGAAATTGAAGTTGATCCAGAATGGCCAGTGAAAATAACGGACGCTGACCTTCACTTTAGAACTGAATTCACAGACACGGATGATGACTGGTTTTCGTTGACGTTCAAGCTTGAAGTCGATGGAATCGAATTGGATCTCATTCCGGCAATTCGCCAACTGACGGCCGGTTTGCCGCTTGATGAACGCGGGAGACTCGACGAGGATTTTGATCTTGATGAATTCCTTCATTCAAAGGTCTTTTATCATCTCGTCCCGGGCAGGCAGGTGGTTCCGCTTCCGGGAAAAAAGATGCAAGGGTTCGTGGAGGCCTTTCTGGAAATACATGGTGTGACCAAGTTCCATCGCGCCGATGCCGCTCAGGTGTGGAGAATCTCGGAAACACTGGATGGATGCGGTGCGAAATGGGTCGGCGGTCAGTCCATTCTTGATCTGGGGAAACGGTTGTACGCGCTCGCACGGACCAAAGGAGACATTCAACCCAATAGCTTGACTGCCGATCTCAGACCTTATCAGCAACAGGGTTACGGTTGGCTCAAAGCCCTGAGTGAGAGCGGGTTCGGTGGAATTCTCGCCGACGATATGGGACTTGGCAAAACGGTTCAGGCATTGGCCTTGTTGACCCACTGCCATGTCGAACAGAAGGCCATGAATCCGAGTCTGCTGGTGGTTCCGACGAGCCTGGTCAGCAACTGGCAAAAAGAAGCAGCGCGTTTTGCTCCGCGACTCAAGTTCCTGAATCTGCACGGCAAGGACCGCCATGAACGTTTCCAATCGATTCCTGAATATGACCTGGTCTTGACGACATACCCCTTGATTCATCGTGATCAGGATGAACTGTTTGCGCACCGGTATGAGCTCGCAATTCTCGATGAGGCTCAGGCGGTCAAGAATCCAGCGGCGCGCACCGCCAAACTGATCCGGAACATTGAGGCACGTCAGAGGATCGCACTCACCGGCACACCACTGGAAAACAACTTGATGGAGCTTTGGGCGCTATTTGACTGGCTCATCCCAGGATTTCTGGGCGATCGCAAACGGTTTGGCAAGGAATTCAGGAGACCAATCGAAAAACTGGGTGACGGTGTCACGCAAGAACGGTTGTCGAACCGGGTCAAGCCTTTTTTGCTGAGGCGCACCAAGGATGACGTGCTTGAGGAACTGCCACCGAAAACAATTATCGACGAAACGGTATCTTTGGGGAGCGGTCAGGCACAACTTTACGAGAGTGTGCGTGCGGCCATGGACAAGCGGGTGCGCGAGGCGGTGGAAAAGCGGGGGTTTGCACGCTCACGCATCACTGTGCTTGATGCTCTTCTCAAGCTCCGGCAGGTCTGTTGCGACCCGCAACTGGTCAAGCTCACGACCGCCGTGAAGGTCAAGGAAAGCGCCAAACGCGCGCGGCTGAATGAAATGATCGAACAACTCATGAGCGAGAACCGCAAGGTCCTTGTCTTTTCACAGTTTGTTGAAATGCTGCGTTTGATTGAGCGTGATGTGCAGGATCGTGGTTGGACATACGCGATGCTGCATGGCAGCACACGAAATCGTGAAGCGGAAATTGACAAGTTCCAATCTGGCGATTCACAGCTGTTCTTGATCAGTTTGAAGGCTGGCGGAGTGGGTTTGAATCTGACGGCAGCCGACACGGTTATCCTTTACGATCCTTGGTGGAATCCGGCAGTCGAGCGGCAGGCCATGGACAGAACGCACCGTATTGGCCAGGACAAGGCTGTTTTTGTCTATCGCCTGTTCTGTAAAGACACGGTTGAGACGGCAATTCAGGCGATGCAGGAGAAGAAACAGGCTTTGGCGGACGCTTTGTTTGAGGGCGGTGCTTCCAGCACCCTGTCGCTGACCGAAGAGGATCTGGCACAGTTGTTCGGCGGCGGTTGATCGTGACCGGATTGCCCGATCACTGACGGGGGAAATTTGGCGGCGTTCTGAACCACGGTCATTGTCCTGATTGATCGTGCTCGCGCAGCAACATTTTTTGATCTGGCGGCTGTCAGCTCGCGGTCTACTTACGGTTGTATATGTCCACTTGTCATACCGAGTGAACTCTCATGTCATGGGTGACTGGGGTCGTGTTCACCCTTTGCTGGTGTTTGCCAGATCCGAAAACAGGCCTGTCATTTGGGCCGAAGCATGTTCATCAGAAGTTTGCATTCGGCGGCGGTTGGTTTTTTCGGCTGCATGGATCAGCATTGCCCGGGATTGTTGCGACATGGCGTATGTCCTCGGACTTGTGGCAGGGGGTTTTCTGAAATACGAAATCCGCCTGAGAAGCGAGGAAAATTTTGGGCAAATCATGGATTCTGAAAGTCAGCGTCACGCCGCCAACAAAAAGCTCATGCAACCGCTACGCAATGCAATGCGGAGCTTTCAATGGGAAGATGTTCAGACAGAACTCGGTTCTCTGTTCGCACCGGACACGCCAATTCATCTCGCCTATCCATTCGAGACAATGAACGGGTGCACAGAATTTTACGTGCACGCCTTGCGGCCGCTCAGGGAAGCTATTCCTGACTTGGAACGGCGGGACACCATCGTGATGGCCGGAACCTCGGTAATCGGCAATGACTGGGTCGGTTGTGCTGGCTATTACACGGGCAGCTTTATGAGGCCATGGCTCGACATCCCGCCGACGGGTCACATGGTCTCGATGCGCTTCCACGAATTCTATCGCATTGGTGACGGCTGTGTGCAGGAAATGCAGGCATTGTGGGATATCCCCGAGGTGATGATGCAGGCCAATGCCTGGCCGATGTCTCCAAGTCTCGGGCGTGAGTGGCATGTGCCGGGTCCGGCGACCCAGGACGGGCTGTTCATTGCGGCATCAGACACTGCGGCCAGTGCAACCAGTCTTGCTTTGGTCTCCGAGATGTTGAACCGCTTGGGTGAATTTGCGACTGGCGGCGTTGATGCCATGCGCCTCAACGACTATTGGCACCCCGGTTGTAGCTGGTACGGACCTGCGGGAATTGGGACCTGTCGGGGAATTGACGGGTTCAGAAACTGGCACCAAATTCCTTTTCTGAACGCCATGCCGGATCGTGTCGGGACATTGGGTAAGGGGGACCTGTTCGCCGAGGATCAATATGTGGGCTTTACTGCTTGGCCCGGTATGGAAATGACGGTGACCGGCGATGGGTGGCTGGGTATTGCCCCGGCTGGACAGAAAATCACCATGCGTAGCCTGGATTTCTGGCGTTGTCAGGATGGGTTGATCCATGAAAACTGGGTCTTGGTGGATTTGCTGGATGTCTATCACCAGTTGGGCGTGGATGTCTTCGCAAGGCTGAGGGAATTCAACAAAGTACGTCTCACATGAGAGGAAACCGTGTCAATAGCCTGCAGTGGTAACAGTAACCAGAGAAGAACATCAAGATTCAAGATCCAGTGGAAATATAGCAGGAGGGGCTTCATGAGAATCAAATTTCCATACGTCACGCTGAAGCGTCGTGCCAAGATTCAGGCGATGAGAGAGGAAATCGCGAGGAATGCGAAATCATGGTGCGCAATGGAAATTATGCGCGTGACAAAACAGGAGAAGTGCAGTCACGTTATCGCCTGTCTCGATGACTCGAAGTCACAAATCCAACAGGATCTATTTGGGGCTTATCAAGATGAATTGACATACCGCATTATGTTGCGCCAGTCTTTCAATAAAAACGCATCATGTTGTATTCTGTCAAATGGTCTTTATAAGCCCCAAAAACATCATTCCTGGCTTGGGCGAATCTTCGACGAGTTTGAGTTTCACGATCCCACCCGGTGGTGAACTGTCCGCAGTCTTATTGATGACGTTTCATCACAAGACACACACGCAGGATTCTTGCTCTCTATCCCCGTAGAATCGGGTCAAAAGGATTTCCAGGTGTGATCACGCCCGGGCCCCACGTGACAACCCGCTGCGGCCCATCGGAAGGTCAGGCCGGCAGGGTGATCTATCCTCCCAGCCACAAACCCAGAATGGTGGTGGCCAAGGCAATCAGCGCTGCGATGGCCAGGAGTTGCTGTTTCTCCCGCTTGACAGCATCGGTTTCCCGCTTGGCTGCTGCTGCTTCCATTCCGGCGAGACGGGCCTCAATGCGTGATTCCATCGCGTTAGTCTCCGCTCTGACGGCTGTGATCTCACCTTCCAGCCGTGCGATCTGTCGGGCCAGATCGTGGATGTCGGGTGTCTCACTCATCTCCACAAATTAAGACTTTGGGCTACGGCAGTCAATCATCTGTACCTGCTCACACCCTATGAGACGCGGGACCCTTATGGGTTTGCAGCGATTCGCCGTGATTCGTGATCTTCGTTTGACGTCTGATCATCACGTGCGTCATGGGGTCTCCACCCGTTGGTGATGTCGAGATATGTGTCGATCAGGGGGTTGCGTTCGGTGATCTGGGTGGTGGTGTCCTGCGCAGTGTCAAATGCGTGTCTCCATGTGGCTGGCATCCTGTCGACACCCCCGTTCATTTTCGCACCTTTGGGCGGCCGCACGGCCAGCGTGATGCCTTTGGCCTGGCCGGCGGCCTCATTGCGGCCCTGAACGCGGAGTCCTCGTCGATTGGGATGGCGGTGACATGTTTGACTGTCCGACCAGGGCAGAGGGCCGCGGAGATGCGCACCGCATCCGGTCTCCGGGTCCGCCGTTGTGTCTGGCTGTCAGGGGTGACAGCGCTGACCGGGGCGATCGGCTGGCGTGCGACCCTGTCAGCGATCAGTTGCCCGGTCGTGGCCGCAGAGATCTGATGTCCGTCACCGCGCCCGATCGCCGCGATATGGCCGCGGCCCCAGGCTGGAAAGTCCTGGCGCAGCGCCAGGTGATCAAAGACAGAACCCTCTTGGCATGTCTGATCACATGGCCAAGCCAGTCAAAAACTGGCATCGGGGGTCTCCGTCTCTGTCACATTGATCATGACAAACCGATGGAGGACCCCGCCGGTTCCGGCAAGATATTTTCAGCGCCCCAGTCCCGGATTCCCTCTGTGCGGATGACGCCCCACTCCGTGTCCCATGAAACTGGCAGCCGCTCAGAATCTCACATGTGTGTGATCAGGTACAGAGAGGCCGGATAAAAGTCAGTTCGATCGGATGATATCGTGATGCATCAAGTCTTGACCATTTGCTGATTCTTGGGAACAAGAGGCGTGAATATCAAATCCACGATGCAGATTGTTGGGAGGAACGAATAATGCGCACGCAAGCTGCTGTTGCTGTTGCTGCCGGAAAGCCGCTCGAAGTCATGGATGTCAACCTTGACGGACCGAAAGACGGTGAGGTGCTGGTCGAGATCAAGGCGACCGGAATTTGTCATACTGATGAATTTACGCTCTCAGGTGCCGATCCGGAAGGATTGTTCCCGGCGATTTTGGGTCATGAAGGTGCTGGAATTGTTGTCGATATTGGCCCCAACGTGACCTCGGTCGCCAAGGGGGATCATGTGATTCCGCTCTACACCCCGGAATGCCGAGAATGCCCGTCCTGTTTGTCACGCAAGACCAACCTGTGCACGGCCATTCGTGCTACCCAGGGGCAGGGCGTGATGCCTGACGGAACCTCCCGGTTTTCAACCCTCGATGGTGATCCAATCCTCCATTATATGGGCTGCTCCACATTCTCCCAACATATCGTGCTCCCTGAAATCGCAGTTGCAAAAGTGCGTCAGGACGCACCGTTTGACAAGATCTGCTACATTGGTTGCGGTGTGACGACCGGCCTTGGCGCCGTCATGAATACCGCCGATGTCGAACCTGGTTCCAGTGCCATCGTATTTGGACTCGGTGGAATCGGGCTTAATGTCATTCAGGGATTGCGACTTGTCGGTGCCGACATGATCATCGGCGTGGATGTCAATCCCGACAAGAAACAATGGGGCGAGCGGTTTGGCATGACCCATTTTGTCAATCCGAAAGAAATCGACGGTGACCTTGTGTCCCATCTTGTCGGTCTCACGCAGACCCGGCGTGATCCGGTTGGCGGAGCCGATTATACCTTTGACTGTACCGGCAATGTCGAAGTGATGCGGGTCGCACTCGAATCCAGCCACCGCGGCTGGGGGGAGTCAATAATCATTGGCGTAGCACCGGCAGGAGCCGAAATTGCAACGCGGCCGTTTCAACTGGTGACCGGGCGGGTCTGGAAAGGCACAGCATTCGGCGGCGCACGTGGGCGCACCGATGTTCCTCGGATCGTCGACTGGTATATGGACGGTAAAATCGAGATTGACCCGATGATTACGCATAAACTCTCGCTTGGCAGTATCAATGATGGGTTTGATCTGATGCATGCAGGACAATCTATTCGTTCAGTGGTTGAGTATTAGGCCGGTTGCGGTCGGCATATCGGCAAGACATCCATACCGTTTGATCGAATCCGGTTGCGCACTGCGGGTTATTCACGGGATGGGGCTGTCAACAGGCAGAAAATCGACATGTGTGGGCATATGGGGATGATGGGAATATCCCCGGCGTTGCATTTCAAGTTGGGAGTGAGACAGTTGATTCAACTGGTGAAATGTGCGGTCATATATATCCCCCAAATCTGCTGCCCGGTACCAGGTGGCGGACATCCAGAATATCCGTCTCTCTGAATGAGCAATTGTGTGATCCAGGGGGAGCGCAGAGAATGAGTGAGGAGACTTCACCGTGACAGGAATCCTGGCAATCGATCAGGGGACGACATCGAGTCGCGCCATCATTTTTGATCAGGAACTTGAACCCCTGACATCCGGCCAGAACGAGTTCCCGCAGATTTATCCACGTAGCGGGTGGGTTGAGCATGATCCCGAAGCAATCTGGCAAACCGTCATGCGGTCTTGCCGAACCGCTCTCGACCAGTGGGGCGGCTCTCCCGTAGTGATCGGCATCACCAACCAGCGCGAAACCGTGATCGTTTGGGAGCGGCAGACCGGAAAGCCCGTCTACAATGCGATTGTCTGGCAGGACCGGCGTACCGCTGAAACCTGCGATGAACTCCGAGAAGCGGGCCTGGAATCCGAAATCACGGAGCGCACGGGCCTGTTGTTGGACCCGTATTTCTCAGCGAGTAAACTCGCATGGATCCTCCGAAATGTTCCCAATGCGGGTGCCGAAGCTGCCTGTGGCAATTTGCTTTTTGGCACCGTCGATTCATATCTCATCTGGAGGCTCACAGGCGGGCAGCGTCATGTTACCGATGTGACCAATGCGTGCCGAACCATGCTGGTCAACCTCGATACCGGCCAATGGGACGAAGACCTTCTCAAGCAATTCGACATTCCGCGGATCATGCTCCCGGATATTCTCGAATGCGCTGACGAATTTGGCATCACCGATGCAACTATCTTTGGCCGGGAAATTCCCATTCTTGGCGTGGCCGGCGATCAGCATGCGGCCGCTATCGGCCAGGCCTGTTTTGAGAAGGGGATGTTGAAATCGACGTATGGAACAGGCTGTTTTGCGCTCCTCAATACGGGAAGTGAACGTTACACGTCGCGTAACCGGTTGCTCACCACCATCGCATTTCGCCTGCGGGGTCAAACCCATTTTGCCCTCGAAGGTTCAATCTTTGTTGCCGGCGCCGTTGTCCAGTGGATGCGCGATGGATTGGGTCTTATTGAGAATGCGTCTGAGACCGCGTCCCTGGCGGCTGAATCGGACACGGAGCAGCAACTCTATATCGTCCCGGCTTTTACGGGTCTTGGGGCTCCTTATTGGGATGCAGATTGCCGCGGAGCTGTTTTTGGCCTGACGAGGAATAGTGGTCCAAAGGAGTTTGCCCGCGCAGCTCTGGAGAGCATTTCCTATCAGACACGCGATCTGATTGAAGCCATGAAGTCGGATATGCCTGAAAGTGACGACATCATATTGCGCGTGGATGGTGGTTTGGCAAATAATGACTGGGCCATGCAGAATCTGGCTGATCAGCTTGGGGTTCCCGTTGATCGACCGACGGTTACCGAAACCACGGCGCGCGGTGCCGCGTATCTGGCAGGGCTCCAGTCCGGCCTTTGCGCCGAACCGGCTTCCTTTGCTACCAGTTGGCGTCTTGAGCGCAGATTTATCCCCATTATTGACGACAGTGTACGCAATGCAGGATATGCCGGTTGGAAAGATGCAGTGCGGCGCACACTGACGCAGGATAGGTTGCCTGAGGTCGCCGGGCAGCATGCGATCAAGGAATCAAACTGTCATGGATGACGCAGGCCCATCACGGCGGAACATACGGCATGGCGGGCGCATTCTCGCGGATCAGCTTGCGGCGCAGGGGTTACAGCGCGTCTTTTCCGTTCCTGGAGAGAGTTACCTGTCGTTGCTCGATGGGTTGTTGGATACCGAAATCGACAATGTGGTCTGTCGTCACGAGGGTGCCGCGGCGATGATGGCCGAAGCGCATGGAAAAATGACCCAAAGGCCAGGAGTTGCCCTCGTCACACGCGGCCCCGGTGCTACCAACGCTTCTGCCGGTCTGCATGTGGCATCACAGGATTCAACACCGCTGATTCTCTTTGTCGGGCAGGTTCCACGGCGATTGCGGCAACGCGAGGCTTTTCAGGAAATCGATCTGGTCCGCTTCTTTGAACCGATCACCAAATGGGCAGCGGAAATCGATCACGTGGACAGAATTCCCGAATTTGTGACCCGTGCCTACCACATTGCAATGTCTGGACGACCCGGTCCTGTCATGCTGGCGCTGCCTGAAGATATGCTCAGCGACATGGGCGAGTCTTCAGACGGCGGATTTGTATCCGTTCCATCACAACCTGTGTCGGAAATCGATATCGCAGCGGTTGCCAGACGTCTCGAAGAGGCAGCGCGCCCCATCATTATCGTCGGCGGGTCACATTGGTCGGAACAGGCAGCACGTGATCTCGAGCAAGTTGCAAATAATTTTACTTTGCCGGTGGCAGCCAGCTTTCGGCGGCAGCATTATTTTGACAACCGTCGCAAGAATTATATCGGCGATCTGAATGCGGGCATGAATCCGGAACTGGTTCTGATGCTGCGCGAGTCAGATTGTATAGGGGCGCTTGGCTGCCGCCTTGCTGACTTTCCAACGCAAGGGTTTCAGGTTCCGGGATCTCCATCTGATACGCGCATTGCGTTTCATATCTATCCTGATCCCAATGAAATCGGGCGGATCTGGCGGGTCCAGCATCCAATTACAGGGCGGCCTGAATCGTTGCTGGCAGGATTGGTGGCCTTTCGCCCGGCACCTTCAAGATCGCGAGAAGCCTGGTTACGGCGCGGCACAGAGACCTACAGGATGTGGAAGGAGCCACGACCGGTACCTGGAAAGGCCGTGTTTCCGATGATCCTCAGCTATTTGTCAGATAACCTGCCCGAAGATGCGATCATTACGAGTGGTGCAGGAAATTATGCGGCCTTCCTGCAGCGCCATTTTTGTTTCAAGACATACGGGACGCAGATTGCGCCAACCTCCGGGTCGATGGGTTATGGACTCCCTGCGGCGATTGCTGCGAAACTGGAAAATCCGGATCGTGTGGTCGTGTGTATTGCCGGTGACGGTTGCTTCCAGATGGTTGCGAGCGAGATGGCAACTGCTACCCAATGCGGTGCCAGTATCATTGTGGTGGTGGCCAATAACGGAATGTTGGGGACCATCCGGATGCATCAGGAGGCGCGTTTTCCAGGGCGCATCTCGGGGACCAGCCTGACCAATCCCGATTTCTCTGCACTTGCTGTGGCATACGGCTTTCATGGCGAAACTGTCACCGAGACATCGGAATTTGTCCCCGCTTTCCAACGCGCTCTCAATGCCGCAGGTTCCGCCTTGATTGATATTCAACTCGATCCAGAAGCCATTACAACCGACACCACCTTGCAGGGAATTGCCTCAGCCGCGATTGCCAGCGATGCCAGTACAGGTGAATTCTGCACCAAGACAGCAAACAATCAATAGTCAAACCAGGGGATTTGAAGAGACCTCACTCTTGGAAATCATGCATAGCTTGGCATCAATCGGGAAGGGTTTCGCCAATCTCTTTCGGTTGCAATAGATAAGGCGTTAACGACATATCACAGTAGCCCGGAGGCGGTCGACATGCTGACGGTCTAAGCCCAGGCAGATCGCGGCGACCTGACGATAGTGGGCCGCAAGGCGCTGGCCTGGTCGGCTGGTGGCAGCTTGCTGCTGTTCAGGCTGTTGAGAGCCAGCAGCTGCTCAAGATCAGAGAAACGCTCAGCCTGAAGCGCGACCAACCGGCGCAGTTCAGCAATCGACGCGGTGCGCGCCGCCAACTTCGTCCGCAAGGATGGAATGATGTTCTTGTCATCAGCCGCAAGTGGCAATGGATGTGCTTGTGCTCAAACTCTGCTCCGTGGCTTGCACCGTCTCTGACAAACCCTCTACTCAACCACAAATAAATGTGTCAGGAGGGATCTGCATAGACACCGATTTTTGACAAACGACCGATGACCGATCACAAAATTCTTTCCCGTTTTCATCCTTTGTGGGGCTGGTTGCTATTGCCAGTTCCAGCGATGGTTCTCGCAATGCTCACCGGGACTGCCGCGGCCAATGTCCCTTGCGGCGGTAGTTTCGATGAATTTGTAGATGGCCTGCGGGCCGAGGCGATTTCGTCCGGCTATGAGAAACAGGCTGTCAACAGGTTCTTTGACAGGGCAGTGCATGATCCCGATGTCATTCGAAGGGATCGCAGCCAGGGTATATTCCGCAAGTCCTTCATCGAATTCTCCCAGTTGGTCATGTCGCAATATCGTATCAACACGGCAGCAGAATTCGAACGCAAACATCGGCAAATCTTTGAGCGGGTCGAGAGAGAATTCGGTGCACCGCGCGGCGTTTTGCTGTCGTTCCTGGCACTTGAGACCGATTTTGGACAGGTACAGGGCGATCACAACACGCTTAATGCACTGGTCACGCTGGCTCATGATTGCCGCCGCCCGGAACTGTTCCGCCCGCACGTGCTGGCAGCACTGGAATTATATTCCGGCGGCATGTTTGATCCGGATACCACAACAGGGGCCTGGGCCGGTGAAATCGGTATGATTCAAATGTTGCCGCTCGATATCGTAAGATACGGGAGAGACGGCGACAACGACGGTCGGGTTGACCTCAGGAACTCGGTTGCCGACGCAATGATGACAGCGGGCCAGGTTCTGTATGAACTCGGTTGGCAACCCGGGCAGCCATGGCTTGTTGAAGTGACGGTTCCACCTCATCTCAACTGGGCCGAGACAGGGCTTGAATCATCCAAGAGCATCGCTGAATGGCTGGAGCTTGGTGTGCGTGTTCGCAATGGCACCATTCCGGACACACAACTCGGGGCCGCCATTCTCTTGCCACACGGGCACGGCGGTCCCGCATTTTTCGCCTTGCCCAATTTTTATGTCTATTTTGCGTGGAACCAATCGTCGGTTTATGCGACGACCTCTGCGTTTTTTGCAACCCTGCTGTCAGGCGCACCGATGTATCGTCAGGGCAACCCGGAGCCACCACTCACCACGGAACAGGTCTTTGCGCTCCAGCAGTTGCTGGTCAGGCTTGGACATGATGTCGGAAACATTGATGGAATCATTGGCAAGCGGACACGGGCGGCGGTTAAATCCGAACAGATGCGCCTGAACCTTCCGGCAGACGAATGGCCAACACGGGACTTGCTCGACTTGCTGACCACGCACGCGCCACGCGGCGAATAGGAGCATGTGACGACAGATGCCGGCCCGCATTTGTATCGGCAGAATTTCCGTCCTTGGACCGCGATGAAGAATTGAATTGGCCACGCTCAACTGACTGGGCGCGCGCTGGTTGTCTGGTCGGCCCCTCCCGGTTCGTGACTGGCGAGAAGGTACTATGCGGCGAGTTTCTCAGCTTCGGTGAGATCAACCGAGACCATTTTGCTGACGCCTTTTTCCTGCATGGTCACACCATACAATCGATCCATATGCGACATGGTGATCGGGTTGTGTGTGATCACCAGGAATCGTGTTCCGGTGCGTTGGACAATTTTTTCCATCAGTGAACAGAATTTCATCACATTGGAATCATCAAGCGGGGCATCAACCTCGTCGAGCACGCAGATCGGTGCAGGATTGGCCATGAAAAATGCAAAAATCAGGGCAACAGCGGTTAATGTCTGCTCACCGCCCGACAACAGGGAGATTGTCGAAAATCGCTTGCCGGGAGGATGGCACAGTATTTCGAGACCGGTATCTAGCGGATCATCTCCCTCAACCAATTCCAGCCGCGCACTGCCACCATTAAACAATTCACTAAACAGTTGCTTGAAGTTGGTATTGACAGTCTCAAAGGCGGTCAGCATGCGCTCACGCCCTTCGCTGTTGAGCCCCCTGATGGTTTGTCGCAAACGATTGACGGCGGCTTCCAGATCCTCCTTCTCTCGCTGAAGTGCATCCATCTCCTCTTGCAGTTCAACAATGTCTTGCTCTGCCATCAGGTTGACAGCACCAATTGCGTCACGGCTCCGCTGCAACCGGTTGACTTCAATTTCCTGGAGTCCGGCATCAGGCAATGAGTGCGGATCCAGAGACAGTTTCTTGCCCAATGCGTCGGGCGAGCAATTCATCTCATTCTGGATTGCCGACACAGTTTCCTGCAATTTCACCGCCGCATTGGCACAATCAGCATCCGCCCGGCCTTTCAGTTCCAGGGATCTTGCACAATCGCTGTCGGCCTGTGATGCCTCCTGAACAGTCAGGCGGGCCTCATTTTCGGCACGGCGTAGTCGGTCCGTGGCGGCGGCACGTTTCTCCTCGGCCATCAAAATCTCCTCGGCCAGGGCAATGCGCCGTGCCGCCAGTTTGCCAGGTCGCGCTTCGGCTTGTGGAAGGTCCCCTTGCAGACGCTCATATTGGCCAGTCAGGTCGGCGATTCGTTGCCCCGCCTGTTCCTGGCGCTGCTCCCAGTCCGAGATTTCGGCCGCCGCATCTGCAAGTTTGGCTTCCCGTTCGTCATGCGCGCGTTCCAAGGCGATCATTTGTGACTGCATATGGAGTTTCTGGTCACGGGCATTCACGACCAATTCCTTCAGACGTGCGGCTTCGCTGCTAATGCCGCTGACATCCCTGAGTTGGTGGATCGCCTGTTCGGCGATGGCAAAAGCATCTCGTGCGGCCTCCGCCTCCCCAACAGCGCGCTTTCGTGCCTCCTTGAGTGAATGCAACGTCTTTTCGGCAATGTCAGATTCCGCTTCGGCAGCTGACAGTCGACTATTGGCAAGCGCCAGTGCCTCTTCGGCCTGGCGTCGGGATGCACGCGCTTCCTGATCAGCCTTGTTGATTTCAGTGAACGCGGCAGTGAGCTGGTTGTGGTGTTCAGCGGCTTCATTCTTTTTCTGTTCGGAAACGGTGATTTCGGATGTCAATCGCTCGAGCCGATTCAATTGTCGTAACCGTAGGGCTGTGCGCTCCGGGGTTTCCTGTCCGCAGACCATGAAACCATCCCATCGAACCAAATCACCGTTGCGTGTGACAGCGCGCTGTCCCGGCTTGAGCACGTCCATAATTTCCGCGAGGTGACTCGCCTCGGCTAATCCGATCTGGCTGATACGCCGCTTAAGAAAAGGCGGCACATCAACATGATCGGCCAATGGCTCCAATTCTGACGGAAGAGCGGGGAGATCTGCGTCCGGCGCGATGTCATGCCATCCCGTCTGTGTTCCTGACACATTGACCGGAGCAAAAGCGTCATCGCCAAACGCGGCACCAAATGCCGCTTCAAAACCTTCATCCACACTTACATGGTTCAGTAAATGCACGGAATCCGCAGCATCATCACGCACAAGGCGGCTTAATTCCCGCTGCTCAGTGCGCAACGCGCCCAGTTGACTCTCGGCTTCCGACAGCAATTTTTGCGTGTCCGCCAATTGCGTCCGCGTCTGCATGTGGATGGTTTCTGATTCCTGCAGCAGAGCTTCGGCTTGTGCGGCTTGAGTTTCTGCATCTGACAGTCGTCCACTGGCATTCTTGATGTTGAGAGAAGCATGCGCAAGTTGTGCCTCGGCGGTGTTGACAGCGCTGCGCGCTTCCCGTTCACGCTTTTCGCATTCCACTTTTGATGTTCTTGCCCGGCCCATTCGGGCATCAACGCCATTATGTTCCGAACTGATTTCTGCCATCTGGCGGTTCGCATTATCCAATTCCTGCTCGCGTGATTTCAGGGCATCAGCCAATTCACTGAGCTCTGATGAAATCTGTTCACGCACAACTGCAAAGTCACCATCCTGGGCAATCAGGCTTTGACGAACTTGAACCAGTCGATTGCAATGTTCGACGGCGTCGTTATAAAGATCATTCTCCCTGCCAATTCCTGCCTTGATATTCCTGATTTGCTGTTGAAGTTGCGTCAGAGCCTGTTGGGCAGACGCTTCGTGTGATTGAATCAACTCAGACTCGGCACGTATTCTTTGAACCGCTGCTTCGCTTGACGTCGCTTCCGTGCGCAGAGGTTCCAGCAATGCGTTCAGCTCATCCCTTTTCCGGGTCGTGCGCAGCACGGCAGCTTGCAGTTTGGCGGTGTCGGTTGCACGACGTGACTTGAGCAACTCTGCTTCCTGCGCATGCGATGCCGCCTGATACCAGAGAATATAAAGTAATCTTGCTTTGGCATTGCGCAGGTCTTCGGCAAGCCGGCGATATCGCTTTGCCTGTGCAGCTTGCCGTTTCAGTGATGTGATCTGACCACCCAGCTGCCCAAGCACATCATTCACACGTTCAAGATTCTGGGTTGTCGCCGTCAGTTTGAGTTCCGCTTCGTGGCGACGACGATGCAAACCGCCAGTACCTGCAGCATCTTCCAGAATGCCCTTGCGGGCGCTGGGTTTCGAATTGATGATGTCATTGGTCCGGCCTTGACTGATCAGGGCCGAAGAGCGCGCTCCCGTCGCTGAATCGGCGAACAACAGCTGCAGATCGCGCCAGCGAACATCGCGACCATTCGCAATAAATGAAGATCCGAGATCACGGTCGATGCGCCGCGCGATGACAAGTTCCGTATCATCATTGAAACCGGGGGGAGCTGTTCGGTCACTATTGTCGATAATCAACTGGACTTCCGCTGATGATCCCGCAGGACGCGTTGCGGACCCGGAGAAGATGACATCCTCCATCGCATCACTGCGCACGGCTGAGGGGCGATTTTCACCCATCACCCAACCAATGGCTTCAACAAGATTAGATTTTCCACAGCCGTTCGGGCCGACAATTCCGCTCAATCCATCCCGGATCGGCAGGTCGGCAGGGTCACAAAAACCCTTGAACCCTCTGATTTTTAACGCACGGAACTTCACCTTTTTAGCTCGATAGGTTGTTGCCTGTGACTAGCCTCCGCACTCCGAATGACCATTCCTTAAATCCGCATCTATGTGACTTCAAGAAAATATATCAATATGTTGAGCTTTCTGTCACATATGGCGCAAAATTGCAACAATATGGCCATATACACACGGATAATGCTCCTGCATGTTATCGTTTGACCGGTCAATTCAGCTGGAAACAGGCGAGATCGTACACGTTGCGATTCTGCAAACGGATTTTGGTCACCCGGAAGAGGTTCGGTTTCAGATCGAAGAATGGCCCGCGTTGCGCGTCAAAAAAGAAACATCATCTGATGTCTGTGATTTGCAATCCGGCATCTTCCACATCAGGGTCTGACGCCCGGGTGTCTATATGTTGGTGTCTGCGAACCCGTCAGAGCAACCGTTCCTGCGCCGCGTTTTCACCTCTCCTCCGGGATTCTGATCTTGTCTGTCGCGGAGATTCAGGTTGATTGACGGGCCACAACCGTCTTTCCCGTGGCACCCGCCCATATCTTGACGTCGCACACACCACGGTTTTTGCCGCGGTGCCCGCTTGCGTCAGGACACAGGTTCGTCGTGCCAGCCGACATCCGGAATGAAACGCAATTCGACAACAGGGTGGTTCAAGAGCCACCTGTCAAATCTGCATTTCTCTTGACGTCACCAGGCTGTGCAACCCTATTGGACATCGGCCAATCCACATGTCAGGCCGCGCATCGGCAAATGGTGGTCGCGAACAACCTCGCGACCACGCTGTCCAACCATTGACGATATCACTGAATGGCCTGCAGCCGACCGTCAACAGTCGGTGAGATTTCCCGGCGCGCGCTGATATAGTCAAACAGCTGATTGGTCATCAAGACAGCGGCATTTTCGTCAACAATCCGTCGTTTGGCAGGCAACATGGAGAAACCGTCACCACCTCCCGCGAGATAGTCATTGACAGCGAAGCTGAACGTGCCCTGACGGTCAATATCCGCGCCGTCGACCATGACTTTCAACACTCTCTGTCCCGGTTCACGCGATGGATCATAGGTGACCTTGGCCCCGGAAATATGGAGAAATCGCCCGGCACCCTTTTCGATCTCGCTGAAGCCGTTTTCCAGAATATCGATGAAGTCCTGGCCAGTGATTTCCAATACCACCGTGCTATTGCCGAAGGGTAACTCGCTGACAATATCACGGCGGGTGAGTGCGGTCCCCGGCTCGTAGAGACGATCAGCACGGATTCCACCGCCATTTGCGGCACCAAGATCGGCACCCGTTGCTTCCCGAACGGCATCCGCAACCAAATTGCCAAACGCGGCTTCGCCACCGCGAATTGTGGCGCGGCGGGTATCGAGAGCGGTCTGGGTCACGCCGAGTTCTACATTCAACTCGTCGCTGAGACGGGCATCAAATTTTTCGACAAGTGCCCTCAGTTCGGGGTCAGGCGCGACTGTTGCGGTATCAACGATCCGATATTCGGCACTCCAGACAAACGCATCACCGTCATCCTCCTTGATTCTGTCCAGTATCAGATCAATCACCGTCACCCATTTCGCCTGTTCACCCGACTCGGCAAACAGGAATTCGCCGTCAAATTCCGTGCGCAAGACATGGTCGTCGCCGCTCAGGAGAATATCCACATCGCGACTTGCCGTGAGTTCGGCATCTTCGCCGACATCGGTATGGGCGAGTGCAATCACCAGGTCGGCACCAGCCTGGCGCAATGTCTCCGCCTCGCGCGCTGCGGTCTCAACCGGATCCGAGAAACTGATCGTGCCGGGACTCGATTTTACCTGGGTTCCCACTGTAGTCAGGCCGAGTATACCAATCTTGTAGTCACCGGTTTCGGCAATGATGGAAGCCACAGCACCCGTGATAATCTCGTCATTTTCATCGACATTATTGGCTGCAAGAACCGGAAAGTTCGCCTCACTGATTCGCTGACGCGCGACATCGGGACCAAAATCATATTCGTGGTTCCCCATGACCATGGCAGTGAGATCCAACTGGTTGAGAATTTCGATCATATGCGCGCCCTCATCCAATCCGGACATCAGCGAGGGAGAAATGGTGTCGCCACCAAAGGTCACAAGGACATGGCCGCCCTCGGCGCGGCGCGCGTTGATGACCGTCGCGAGACGTGCCGCTCCACCCCGCCCGTCATCCTCGTTCATCCGGTCAAAGTCGTTAAAATGTATGATGGTCACGGTTTCAGAAGCCGCAAGGGTCCCGGAAAACAGGAGCGATGCTGCCATCGCAGTCAAGATTCGTACACCTGCTGTGAGAGAAATATTCATGATGAAGATCCAGTTTATTGCGAAGTCAGGATATGCCCGACTCGATTTCTGACGGGCTTTATTTTCGACCGGCACCTCTATGCTGATCTGTATATCTCCACAATGCGGAAACCATTCCAGACTGTTCACAAGCCGGGAAATGCCTTGCGCGGGCAGTGTGAGACAGGGATAGTGATATAATCACCATGCGGCATCAGAAGACCGATTGCGAGTCGGGTTGCTCAGCGTAAATCATGTCGCGGGTCCTGCTGCGAGAATGCAGGGAGCGGGATTGATCCGGATCAATGAGTGGACGTGATGTCAAGAAAAGGAAAGACACGCTTCATTTTGCAAATGATTCGCATGGCTTTCTCATTTGCAGGAGTCACGACGACTTTTGACTGTTTTGATGACAAATATCAGAACATTTTCGTATTTTTTCAGTGAGGGCAGGGGTTGAATACGCACGCGGTACGGCATAGCTCCGCTGTTGCAACAGTCATTATGGATCGAACAATGAAATTTCTGTCTATTGCCGCCGCTTCTGTCATCGCGATGGCGCATGCGGCAGCGGCTTCCACTTTTGGCCCCCTCGTCACGCCACAAGAGCTCGCCTCTTCGCTTGATGAGTCATCTCCTGTCATCATCGACATACGCGGTGACCTCTATGCAGAGGGGCATCTTCCCGGTGCGCTTTCCGCCCCTTACGGACAGTTCCGTGGGCCGAAGACCAATCCGGGTCAGATCCTCGAAGCACGTGAATTGGAGTCGCTCTACGAGTCCCTGGGCCTCCAGCTCAATGAACCCATTGTCATCGTTTACGAAGGGGGCTCATCGTCAGATTTCGGCGCTGCAGCACGGGTCTACTGGACCCTCAAATCCACCGGTTTTGAAGATCTTACAATTTTGAATGGGGGCTACCGGGCATGGACCGCGGCAAATCTCCCGACCAGCAAGGATCCGGTGATCCCCGTGCCAAGCGAACTGGACATCACTTTCTCTCAACAATGGACCGTGACCACGGATGAAGCTGCGGAAAAAGCGCTGGATGGCAGCGCATTACTTGTTGATGCGAGAACAACAGAGTTTTTTGAGGGCGACAAGAAACATCCAGCGGCGGCCCGGCCGGGAGCCGCACCGGGTGCTGTCAACTATGTTTTTGCCAAATTCTTCGACAGCGGTTCGGCAGCGATTCAGTCGCGCATTGACACCGATGCCGTCAAGGAAGCCATTGGCCTCTCTGAGGGTGATGAGGTGGTCGCATACTGCAATACAGGACATTGGGCGGCGATCAACTGGTTTGCATTGTCTGAAGTTGGCGGCATCGACAATGTCAAACTCTACCCCGGTTCGATGGTCGAATATTCGCAGGCAGGTCACCGGATGATGAACACGCCCGGACTCTTCAAGAATCTGAAGAATCAGCTTCTTGGTGACAACTGAGTGAAGCCGGAGGCCCACATTTTTCTTCGGCGCTCAATATTGATGGTTGCGGCGGTGGCAGCAATTGCTGCCGTCGCGCTGTTTGTTGGCTTGCGTTACGGTCTGCTACTCGCCGTCGGAATGGGATTTGGTCTTGTGCTTGAGGGGATGCGATTTGGTTTTGCCGGGCCATGGCGTGCCATGATCGTAGACCGTAACCCATCAGGTATTCTTGCACAGCTCTTGGCCATCGCATTGGTCGCCATCGTTGCGATACCCATTCTTGAGCTTCGCGGGGATGAGTTGACAAGTGCTGCAGCGCCCATCGGATATGCCATGGTCGGGGCGGCATTTTGTTTTGGTGTCGCCATGCAGATTATTCTCTCCTGTGGCTCAGGAACATTGGTCAATGCGGGCTCAGGCAATCTGATTGCACTGATCGCCCTGCCGCTCTTTGCGATCGGCAGTTTTGCCGGTTCGCAGCATCTGCACTGGTGGACGGGACTGGGCGCCTTGCCCGTTTATGAATTGAGGGGATTTTCAGGTCTCGTTTTGACTCTGGCAGGCCTCGCGGCTGTTGCCATGCTTGTGCTTTATGTGTCGCCCAAGCGGCAGCGCCAAATTCCCCGTCGCTACCTGGTCGCTGCCTGTTTGCTGGCCGGTCTGGCGATTCTGAATATTGTGATCGCCGGACAACCCTGGGGCGTGGTTTATGGGCTTGGCTTGTGGGTGGCCAAGGGAGCAGTGGCGACCGGTGTTGACCTGTCAACATCGACTTTCTGGTCAGTTCCGTCGAGTGTTGAACGGTTGCAGGAAAGTCTTTTTACTGATTATACCTCGCTTACCAATATCGGAATACTTGTGGGTGCGTTCGCAGTGGTTTGCTGGCGACAGGGTGGATTATCGCAGAAGTTGCCGCGATTGACCTGGCAAGCGTGGGCTGTTGCCGCGATTACCGGTTTTGTGCTCGGTTATACCGCCAGACTGGCTTTTGGCTGCAACGTAGGGGCCTTCTTCTCAGGCATTTCGACGGGGAGTGCACATGGTTGGGTCTGGTTTGGGGCGGCTTTTCTTGGTGCCTGTATCGGTGTGCGTATCAGACCCGCTGTAGGGCTGGCGGTAAAATCATGACGCGGACTGTCACCACCAGCCTGGCATTGGCACTCATTGCCTTGTTGGTATTGATGGATGTCTCGACTGCAGCGTTCAATCCCTATGGCGCGCCAGCACCATTTGCCTTGGGTTCGGGCGTCCAAAGTGACGGGGCCTTCTGCGCGGTGCTCCCGGAGTAGTTTGCGTATCCCTCTGGCCGTTCTTCCCGTCCATCACCATTTATCAAACTTCAACCGGCAGCAGAATTACGCTCCTGTCGGCACAATGCGAAATCGATAACGACACGTCATCGATCTGGAAAAACGCAACGCAGATGCGGAACAAAAGTTCAGACACCGAGGCCGAAAATTCAACGCAACCCGACTCAAGCTGTTCCGTTATCTGCGGGGTATGTCGATTGACGATCAGTGGATCCAAGCGACTGTCGGCATGACATTCGTTCCCCTTGGCATCGCATCGCAGGCTGTTCGCTGTTTACAAACTGTGCATGATCACACCATAAGTTTCTTTACATTTGCCGAGTTTGATGGAAGGCGGATTGTCCGGCAATCCTGGACAGGCAGAAAATCACTGCAATGACCAACCACGTCAACCGAGCGACACAGAATGCGTTGATCACTCCGGTTCTCGTCGCCGGATGTGCCATTATTCTTGTCAGTTTTGCAATCCGCGCGAGCTTTGGTGTGTTCCAGATTCCGATCGCCGATGAATTCGGTTGGGCCCGCGCTGAATTTTCCCTGGCCCTCGCCATTCAGAATCTTGCCTGGGGGATCGGCCAACCACTGTTTGGTGCTTTCGCCGAACGGATTGGCGACCGTGCGGCGATCATCGTCGGGACCTTGTTTTACGTCGTGGGTCTGGTTCTCAGCAGTTTCGCCACGTCGCCGGAAGCGCATCAGTTTCTTGAATTCCTGATTGGCCTGGGCATCGCAGGTACGGGATTTGGCGTCATCCTTGCAATCGTCGGGCGCGCCACTTCAGACGAGAATCGTTCACTTGCACTGGGGATTGCCACTGCGGCGGGATCCGGTGGACAGGTTGTTGGACCGCCAGCGGCTGAATGGCTGTTGACATTGATTTCCTGGCAATCGGTTTTTGTTGTTTTTGCGATTGCGGTGGTTGCGGTTCTCGCAGTTTTGCCGCTGATCCGTGCGCCTGTCCCTGCCAGCCGGCAGCAATTAGAAGACAGTATGGGCGATATCATACTCGGCGCCTTTCGTGACCCCTCCTTTACGCTGCTATTTGCCGGGTTTTTTTCCTGTGGATACCAATTGGCCTTCATCACGGCCCATTTCCCGGCCTTCGTGACAGAAATGTGTGCGGCGATCTCACCCGCCGGGTTCTTGCACACCGTTGGCGTCACCAGCACATCGGCACTTGGTGCGGTTGCCATTGCGGTGATTGGCCTGGCCAATATCGTCGGCACGATTCTCGCGGGATGGTTGGGAAAATACTACAGCAAGAAGTATCTTCTCGCATGGATCTATGCCGGTCGGACCGTGGCGGCGGCGGTATTCATCCTGATGCCCATCACACCGATGTCCGTGTTGGTTTTTTCCGTCGTGATGGGGGCATTGTGGCTGGCGACCGTACCACTCACAAGCGGTCTCGTCGCCCATATCTATGGCTTGCGCTACATGGGCACCCTGTACGGCGTTATTTTCTTCTCACACCAGCTCGGAGGTTTTGCCGGCGTATGGCTCGGCGGTTTGCTCTATGACCAATACGGCAATTATGATTTGGTCTGGTGGATTGGTGTGGGTGTCGGGGCTTTTTCTGCACTGGTCCACCTGCCAGTGAAAGAGACGCCGCTCACGATGCGCCAGCGGGCCAGCCGCGCGCTGTAGCCGGAACTCGCGATCCAGTTCTCTGACTCTGCGGGCTTGAACATGGCGCTGCAGACTCAGGTCTTATCTTCTGGTCTATGGGTGATTATTGCGCGGTTCAATGGCCATTTACCGGCTACAGTGCGCGGCTGGCCCGCTTTCAAACCGAGATGCCGATCACCCTGGTCGACCTTCCAGAACTTCCGGGGTTCTTTTCGAGCGCGCCTCGGCGGCATCTTCAGGGCCTGTCGTTTCTGCACCTCAGGAGATGGAGGTTTCTTGGAAGCATTGGGTCCGCGTCGTCGCAATCCGGAAGAACCACATACCGCCGCTATCGCACCCGACGCAGCAAGTTGTCGATGAGATGATTTGGCAAGAAGACCGCTTTGTCGTCCCGCCAGAGCGTCAACGCCGTTTCGAGCAGCTTGGGATCGCATAGATTGTCCCTCAGCAGTTGATCGACCACCCACAGAACGCCATGCGCGATGATCCCGTTGTCCTGAGCAGCACGCCGCAGCAAACGGTCTCCGGTGAGCAGGATGGCCTCCGCATGTACCTGTGCCGTCACGAGACAAAAGCAATCGTTTGCCGAAAGGCACCCGTGCCGCTTCTTGATGTCGAATGCTTGACCAACCTCGGCGGGCGAAAGGCCATATGTCGCCATGCCGCTGCTGTCGAGAAGTGCCCATTCCTGAGGCGTGAAATCCAGAATCTCGCTGGCGCGCACGGGAAGTGGTACGATGAACTCGTAGGGTAGGGCGCATAGGACATGCAATAACCGACCCTTCCGAAGATCGATCAAGCAACTGGCATCGTTGACGATCACGCGGGTCACAAGACGGGCTATCCCCTGATGTTCTCTTCGACAGTGGATAGCAAGAGGTGCAGCATCTGAGCTGCGCGTACCGGCGAGATCAGCTCCTCACCAAGCGCTCGCCAGACCAGGCGTTCAAAACGCTGCGGATGCTCAAAGGCGCCGAACCCTTCGTCATCCCGTATCTCGTCCGGCTCGCTGGTTCGCCAGCGCCGCGCATAGTTCCGAAACGCGTAGTCGATCATCGACTGGGGCAAGATGCCAACCTGTCCGAGGCGTATCAGCATCGCGGTAGCCGACACGCCATAGAGCCGCTTCAGCCGCATGATTTCCATATAGGTCATGCCGCTGCGCGAGGGACCGGCCTCCTCGATCAGGTGATCGGTGGGTATCAGGAACGCACCGGCGAAACGGTTCATCGCCTTCTCGAGCTTAATCGCCGAGTTTCCGGTCGCCCGAATGACACGGTGTGCCAGCTCATGGGCCAGATTGAACCGCCTGCGCTCGACATTGGTACGACTTGAAACCACCACGACATCGATGGAACTTCTGCCCTCGCTGCGACGTACCTCGCAGGCCAACGCCTCGAAACGCGCGGCGAAATCGGCCTCGATGACCTTGATGCCCTTGCCCTCGAGCAGCCTCGACATGCTGGGAATTGGGTCGCTCCCGAGCTTCCAGTACTTTCGTAGCTTGCGCGCGAGCCTGTCTAGCGACTCGTAGCTCTCGACGACATCGGTTACGAGATCGCCGAAAGGATCATCCGGCGGTGCGATCTCCAAGATGTTCTCGATCGCGAGGTAGTCCTCCAGCCCTTCTATGACGATGGCTTCCGCATGAACACGGTCCCTCGCGGAGATGCTGGAATGCTTGCGGAATTCGACACCGACCAGTTCCTCGACCTGTCCTCCCATCAGGAAATCGAGCGACACACCCAGTGCTTTGCTCAGGCCGACCAGCACCGAGGAAGACGGGTTCATCTTGTCCGCCTCGTATTTGCTGATCGCTTGCGCAGTGATCTTTGGCGAGGTGCGGTCCGCAAGACCCCGCATCGACAAACCCGCTTTCTTGCGGGCCAGTCGCAATCGTTGTCCAAACATGGTTTGCTCCCGTGAAAACATCGGTTGATAAACAACATTTTTTATTGTATTTATCAACACAAGATTGATAAATCGTCAAGGGAAAAAGGCACTTCGAGGTCAAAATGATGAAGAAAAATCAGCATGTTGTCCCGCATAAGGATGGTTGGGGTGTGAAAGGTGCAGGCAATCAGAGGGCAACGTCCATCCACTCGACGCAGCAATTCGCAATCACCGAGGCGCGCGACATCGCCCGCAATCAGGGCTCGGAAATGCTGATCCACGGAACCAACGGTCGCATCCGCGAACGCAACATCTACGGCAAAGACCCCTTTCCTCCAGAAGGCTCAGCGATCCATGAAACGTATCCTGTGCATCGATGGCGGTGGCATCAAAGGGACCCAATCGGCGGCTTTTCTGACCGGTTTGGAAGAAGACCTGGATCAACCGTTTGGCCGCTACTTCGACCTGATTGCAGGAACGTCAACCGGGGGTATTCTCGTGATCGACCTGGCACAAAGTCCCGTTGATAATTGCCTGGCTTCTTGAGTGTTTGGCGTGTCTTGTTGTTGGGATCACACGCCGAAGGTGGCGGCACGCGCCGACGCGGCCAGTGACAAGATAACTGCTGATCGAACAGTCTTGACGCGCCACACACAAGCGGACTGACCCCGAATGACAAAACCTGCGTGTGCCCGTCATGTGAGGAACCGACTGCGTCAATTGTCGCGGCCCGGGAGCGAGAGATACCGGGTGCTGCAGCGACGCTGTTGAGCCGTTCTCACCGATCTCATCATCATCGGTCAGGTCGAGCCGAACGGGTAAAAGCCCTTGATACAGGCCGCGCTAAACCTTAGTATAGATTGGTGGGAATATGTTGCCCCGCTGTTGCGAAAGGCAAATCTTGATGTTGCGAGAAAAGGCTAAATTTGTTCTTGGACAGGTCGTCAAACATAAGATGTTTCCGATCCGCGGTGTCGTTGTCGATATTGATCCAAAATATTCGAATACCGACGAATGGTGGGAAGCGATTCCCAAAGAAATCCGGCCAAAGAAAGATCAGCCCTTCTACCATCTCTTGGCAGAGAACAGTGATTCGCATTACGTGGCCTATGTTTCGGAGCAGAATCTCGTCATCGACACCTCAGGCGAACCTGTCGACCATCCTGAAATCGACTTTTATTTCGGCAACCTTCGGAACGGCAAATACGAACTCGGGGTTAAGCCCAATTAGCTTGTCCCCGGCGTAACAGGTTACCAAGACATACCATTGGGCAATCTTCGTTTTTTTTTGGGATGATGGCCTTCCGACTCGCGTGGGAACTCGTGCACGCGGAACGCATGAATTCCGGTCACCATCTCATGCCGTGCCAGCGGGGCAGCGTCTCCAGGGTCGCATGATAAGGTGTGCCGGAGAACGTGACGAGACCGAGTACATGCCTTAATCGTATCACCTGATGGGTTTCAGCCTTCTGTCAATAACCGATGGCGCAACCATCCTTGCGATGATCGGAAGCTCCTTGCAAGACACCATTGTCCGGGTTGATCCAGATCGCCTGGCCACCGCCAATCGGTGAATCGGGGACTTGGACATGATGTCCCATTCGTGCCAGACCCTCGACAACATCAGGTGAATAGCCGCGTTCCACCGAGAGGATACCGTTGTCGGGAAAGCTGCGGGGTCCGTCCAAAGCCTGTTGCGGGTCCATCCCATAATCAACGATATTGCTGATGAGACGGGCATGGCCAGCGGCCTGATACTGACCTCCCATGACCCCAAATGGCATGAGAGTGGTCATGCCTTTTCTCAGGATAGCCGGAATGATCGTGTGGAGAGGGCGTTTTCTCCCGGCCAATTCATTGGGATGACCCTCTTCAAGGGTAAATCCGGCTCCACGATTCTGGAAATTGATGCCGAATTTTCGTGACGCCAGGCCAGAACCAAAGCTGTGAAAGATCGAATAGATCAGCGAGACTGCCATGCGATCACGATCAACAACAATGACCAATACGGTATCGCGATGAATGGCTGCGGTCCGGCGGGGAAAATCGGCGGATGGATGATCTGGATCAATGAGGGAGGCGAGTTTTTCTGCCGTCTCAATGGATAGCAAATGTTCAATTTTCCGGGTTGTATCGGGATCGGCAATGAAGCGATCGCGGGCATCATACGCAAGTTTGATCGCTTCGGTTTCAAGGTGGGTACGGTGCATTCCAAACGGCGCATCTTTGGGCATCCGGAGACTGCTGAGTATATTGGCCAACAGGATAGCCGTCGCCCCTTGCCCGTTTGGCGGACATTCATAAATGTCAAAACCGCCATATGATCCACGAATTGGCGGGGCATACGCGCATTCGGTGGCAGCAAAATCATCGGCAGTGTGGCAACCCCCGGCGCGGCGCAGGCTATGCACCATGTCATCGGTAACCTCACCCTCGTAGAAACCTTCTCTCCCGGATTTGAGGATACGACGCAGCACCTCAGCCTGGCCCGGAGCACGAAACAGGCTGCCAACGCTTGGCGGCTTGCCGTCAAACAGAAAATGCCGCTGTCCATCTGCCTGCAAGATTCCGGCACTCCGTTGCCAATCAAAGCGGACGCGCGGACTGACCGGCACCCCCTCTTCGGCATATTTGATCGCGGGTGCCAGACTTGCAGCGAGACCCTTGCGTCCATAATCGACGGACATCCGGCAAAAGGCATCAACCGCCCCGGGTATGGTCACGGCATCTGCAGAATATTCCGGAATCCGGATCATTCCCTGGTCGCGCAGACGTGCACTTGAAGCACCTGACGGCGCACGTCCGGATCCATTGAGCGCAATGATCTCATGGCTGTTGGGCGGTTGAATCAAGGCAAACAGATCACCGCCCAATCCGGTTGATTGCGGCTCGCACAGGCCAAGAAGAACGGCCGCTCCGATCGCGGCATCAACCGCGTTACCGCCATCTTCAAGGATACGCACGGCGGTGCGCGCCGCAAGCGGATGGGATGTCGTGCAAATCCCGTTGGCGGCAAAGACTTGCGAACGACCGGGCAACTGGAAGTCGCGCATTCAAATCTCCTTGACAGAAAACCAAGCGTGTCTGTTATCAATGATTTGTGGTGCAATCTGAAGCGGCCAATATTGGCTTCTGAAAAGCGATCATTGATTCTGAACAGGGATAGCGGGCAGACCCTGAAATATATGGCCAATGCCCATGGCTGCATGCAACCACCATCCAGGCGTGAGAAGGGGCCAGACTGCGGAACGGAATTTCGGATCCCGGTCTTCTGCAGAATTTGCTTGCGCTTCCTGTGATCTCGAGTCAGAATGATCTTATGAAGGTTCACGAACTCCGTGTATTCAACCACCGACAGGGTGCTGAATTACCCGTTCAGACGAGCTTCATGAAAGATGAGCTTGATGTCATCCTGACGACTTACAGCCAAATGGTCGCGGCCGGATACTGGCGCGACTATGGGATCTCACATTTGCCCCGTGCTGCAGTCTTTTCGGTGTTTCGACATGCAGCGGAACATCCACTCTATCGCATCGAAAAACAACCTCAACTTCGTAAACAGCAGGCGATGTATCAGATTGTCGGTCTGGACGGGCGTATTTTCCGCCGTGGAAATGATCTGCGGCAGGTGATGCGGTTCTTCGAACGCAAATTGTTGCGCATCGCTTCCTGAATATCTGATCCAAATCGGGTTCTGCATCGGTTGCGGCAGAAATTGAAAACCTGACGAATCGTCGGAGATCACAGGCCGATATTATGAATGGTGCGGCAGCCGGGCGACGCCAAGGAATTTGTCATTGCTTGAAGTCTCGATTCTCTGCTTGACAGTTGCAAGGGGTTCCCGAACCACCTGCATATGATGGGCAGTTGCGTGAATCAGCATATCATCCGTGTCGACAATACCCACATGACCCTCCCAGAAAGCATAATTTCCGGCTGCAATTGCGCGCGCAGCAGGATTCTCGATCATCCATTGCCACTGCATATCGGAATCCCGGGGACAGGCATATCCGGCAGCCAGAAGCGTCATTTGAACCAATCCGGAACAGTCAATTCCCAAGGGCCCGTTACCGCCCCACAAATAGGATAAACCCAGAAATTGCCGCGACAATGTCACTGGGCAGAGGCTGGTGTCGGAGAGACGGCGCAGATGCGGTTGAGGGACATATCCGCCACCGCGGATTTCCATAAAGTTGCTGACGTCCTGACCGCAGACGAGCACCGCACCGAAAGGAAACCAGCCTGTTGGACGCGACTTGATGTCAGGTTCATCATAGACCGAGGTCGAGAGACACATCACCCGATGCGTTGGGCTGACGTCATCGGTCAACGATTCACGTCTGACATAGCCGACATATCGGTCGCGTTCGACTTGGCCGAATGACCACCCCCGGTTTGATTCGAGAACACGGAACCGTTCCCCGAAAAGCAGTTGTGAACTGAGTTTCCCATCAGGCTCTGCGCAAATGTCGGCGACCGGGATTCGACAGGATGTCCATTCTCCCGGGGAGAAACGATCAGCGGTCACCTGACCGCGCAATTCCTCTGCGGCCACGCGTCCATTGGTCGGGGTAAGTCGCGGATCCATCACAAATTCAAGGTTTCGGGTAAAGCATCAAGCAATGCACGCCAAGCCTGTCCGATCCCACCAACGGGGCGCCCAGGCCGCGGCTGGTTTTGCCAGCAATAGACATCAAAATGCGCCCAGCGAACCGGGCGATGCAGAAACTTGCGCAAAAACAATGCGGCCGTCATGGATCCGGCAAATCCACTCTCGGCAGCATTCACACAGTCGGCGATTTTCGAGTTCAGCATCGATTCGTAACCGTCCCATAAAGGCATCCGCCAGAGCGGATCACGGACCCGCTGGGATGACTGCAGAAGTCGTGATGCCAATTCGTCACAATCGGTGTAAAATGGGACGATATCGGTTCCCAGTGCAACCCGTGCCGCACCCGTCAGCGTCGCCAGGGTGACAAGAAGCTGAGACTCCTCTTCCTGCGCATAGTCAATCGCATCGGCGAGCACCAAGCGGCCTTCGGCATCGGTATTGGTGATTTCAACATGGCAACCCGAACGCGCGGTGAGGATATCTCCAGGGCGCATGGCATTGCCCGCTATTGCATTCTCAACCGCTGGAATGAGTAACCGTAACCGGATCGGTAAATCCAGTCGCATGATTGTCTCTGCCAAGCCGATTCCCGTGGCCGCACCGCCCATATCCTTCTTCATGAAGCGCATGGCGCGATCGGGTTTGATATTCAGCCCACCCGTGTCAAAACACACGCCCTTGCCGATCACTGTGACCAACGGGCCGTGACCCCAGCGCAGATCCACGAGGCACGAATGCGCGCCAGCGGCACCGACCGCATGGATGAGCGGAAACTCACTCTTCAGCCGTTCCTCTTCGATAACGTCCAGCTTCGCATCATATGTTTTGGCCAGTGACTCGATATGGTCCACAAGTCTAAACGGGTCAAGACGAGATGCCGGCTGGTTGATCAGATCACGTGCCGTGAATTCACCGGCGGCGATCGCAAGAAGCCGGTTCCTGTCACAATCTGTGGGAAGCTCCAGCTGCGCTCTGCTGTTGTCGCTCTGCTGGTAATGATCAAACCGGTACTGCGCGAGCAGAGATGCAAGTGCCGCCTCGTTCTTCTCATCGATCGAGAAGTCACCGACCAGACGATAATTGCCGGGCGCAAGACGCTGCATCACCGATGCCAGGACGAACCGCGGTACGGGCTGTTTCCCATCTCTGGGGTCACCAACCAGAACCGCGACAACCGCGCCGCTGGCGTCAGGTAAATTGATGACCTGCCCGGCTTCACATGTGAAGCCTGTTGATTTGACCCAGTTTGCCGCTGTCTCTCCCGCAAGCTCATTGACGCGATACAAGTCAGCGCGTGGCAGGACGTAAATGGGTATGGCATCTCCTCCCGCCGGTGCAAAATCCGGTATTTTCTGCATAGGGTTGGCCTTTGTCTCCTGGGGCAGTTCAATCGCCGCGCAATATTCTTTCAGACACGAGTTCTGCGATTTGTACCGCGTTTTGTGCTGCACCCTTCCGGAGATTATCCGAAACACACCAGAGATTGAGAGCGTGAGGGGCCGTCGGATCATTACGGATACGGCTGATGTAAGTCATGGACTCGCCAACGCAGTCCTGAGGCGTTGCATAGCCTCCATCCTGCATCTCATCGACAATTTCGATTCCGGGCGAATCACGCAGTATGTCCCGGGCCTCCTCGGCTTCCAGTTCCTCCTCAAATTCGACATTGATCGCTTCACAATGGCCGACAAAGACCGGGACACGAACACAGGTCGCTGTCACGTCGATTGCGGGATCGATGATGCGTTTCGTTTCAACCGCCATTTTCCACTCTTCTCGTGTTGAACCATTGGCCAGAAAACAATCGATATGCGGAATCACGTTGAAAGCAATACGTACCGGATAAACGGCCGGTTCCTTTTGTGCGCCGTCTGTATACATGGAGCGAGTCTGTTCCCAGAGTTCATCCATTGCCGCCTTTCCTGATCCTGAAACCGATTGATAGGTAGAGACAACAACCCGCCGGATACGGGCATGCGCGTGTAGCGGTGCCAGGGCCAGTACCATTTGTGCGGTTGAACAGTTCGGGTTGGCAATGATGTTATGATTGCGAACATCGGCGATGCTGTCCGGATTGACTTCCGGGACGATCAGAGGAATCTCGGGATCATAACGAAAGTGTGACGAATTATCGATGGCGATACAGCCGGCCTCACCGCAGCGGGGCGCATATTGTTCTGCCGGACCTGATCCGGCCGCAAACAAAGCAATATCCCAGCCGTCAAAATCAAATGATTCCACATCTCCGACAGACAATGTCCGCTGGCCAAATTTGATCTCCGTGCCCAGCGATTTTTGCGTGGCCAGGGGGGCGAGTTCTGTTACCGGAAAGTTCCTTTCAGCAAGGATACTGATCATCTCTCGTCCGACATTTCCAGTCGCGCCAATGACTGCAACACGATAACTCATGGTCAAAATCTTCCTTCACTCAGCCAGTTGCCATGCGCGTAAAATGGCACAACAACAAGAGCATTTCCAGTTTTGGGGAGAGGGGATGGACAGCCTGCGGCCAACAACGGATTCACAGGCAAGGAAACAGTGGGGTCTTCTTGATTGAATGGTCGGAGTGGCGAGATTTGAACTCACGGCCCCTGCCTCCCGAAGACAGTGCTCTACCAGGCTGAGCTACACTCCGACCTTGGACCTGTCGGCTCATTCTCGCTGCAAATCCCGTCAAGATCAAGAAAATATTGTGCTCTCCTGTATCATCTCGGCAACGGCGATGCTTCTTGGCGGCATGGCAGGCGATGTCAACGCGATCCCTTCTGCCTGATGGAGGGCCAGAACCCGACACCGGTTCGCGCCAACCCACCACCCAAAGCTGCAACCGTGCCGTCAGCGCGCCAACAGGCAGCTCCCTGCATGCAGCCATCCTCGCCCACTTCAATGGCATTCATGCCTCCGCCCACCTGCGGCACCTGATGAACATCATGTCCCATTTTCCGCAGTTCATCGGCCTGCGGAGCGAATAGCGGTTCGAATTCAAGCTGCTGTCCATCTGTCCAGATTCGTGGGGCTTCAACGGCCGATTGCAAATTCATCTCATGGTCGATGAGATTGACGATCGCCTGGAATGCTGACGGGTAAATCCGCAAACCACCCGGAAGTCCCAGCGCCCAACGCAACTGGCCATCGCGCAGAACCATCATCGGTGCCATCGAAGTTGGTGTGCGCTTTGTCGGGGCAATTGACAATGCCGTACCACCGCGCGGATCAAAATTCATCATGTAATTGTTGGGGATGATACCGGTGTCAGGGACCATGAAGCGGGCACCAAACAACCCATTGATTGTAAAAGTCGCAGAAACGACATTACCTTCTGAATCGGCAAGCGTGACATGCGTGGTGTTGGGGCTCTCACGCAGGACGGATGAATCGCTGGGATGGGTGAATGGGCGCTGGGACGTCTGCCGCTCAGTAGCATATTCCGGTGAGACCAGCTGCATGGTCGGAACATCGACAAAATCAGGATCGCCGGTGAAACGGTTACGGTCTTCATATGCGGTTCGCATGGCTTCAGCCATCACATGCAGACGCGCCGCAGAATGAAACCCCATGGAAGCGACATCATGTTTTGCCATGAGGTTGAGCATCTGCAGGATATGCACCCCGGACGCCGCGGGTGGTGGTGGCCCGGAGATTTCCCAGCCGCGATAGAAACCACTGATCGGAGGATAGAATCGCGGTGTCAAGCTTTTGAGATCGTCATTTGTGACCCAGCCTGCGTTTGCATCCTCAGTTGCAATCCGGGTGGCCAGGGCACGTCCGAGCGCCCCGCCATGCAAGGCGTTGACTCCCTCTGCGGCGATCAGGCGCAGGGATTGGGCAAAGTCTCCTTGCACCAGTCGAGTTCCAGCCTTGCAAGGGCGGTCATTGGGCAGGAATAACGCTGAGATTGCAGAATCCCGGACAAGATCCGGTGCGGCTTCGTGGATGGCATTTTCAAGATATGGCGTGACGATAAAACCGCGTTCAGCGAGGTGAATGGCGGGATCGATGACATCGGAAAAGGGTAATTTTCCCCAACGGCGGTGCATGGCGCACCAGGCAGCGAGACTGCCAGGAACAGCAACGGCTGACGGACCCATGTCCTGACGCCGTGAATATGTTTCCAACGGCGGTGCGCTGTCTCTGGAAGTCGGTTGGTAGATGTCTTCTGTCATTGTTGCGGTCGCACGGGCCAAGCCATCGACGATCACATGTTGACCGGTATTCAGGCGAATATGCGCGATTCCGCCTCCGGCGATGCCAACCATCATCGGTTCGACAACACAGAGTGCGAGCAGGGCGCCGACTGCGCTGTCTATACCATTGCCGCCCGCGGCCAGAATTTTGCATCCGGCGGCAGTTGCCAGCGGATGGTTGGTCACAATGACTCCCCGATGGCCGAAGGCGGGTTGTTTTTGGCAGTTGAATGGCAATTGGCTCATCTATTCTGTTTCACGATAAAGAACCAAATTTTAGGTTAATGGGAAGGCAGTGTCACTTTGTTCACGAATTTTCCGCCGTATCTGGCCGCAACCCGTGCGTGACTGCATGCAAGGACAAAAATGCAGGCACGGGATACATTGTCAGACGCAGGGCTTGCAGCAATCGGCGCGCCAACTTGTCGCAGCAGTGCTGACCACAAGAGACGTTGAGCAACCTTTTGCATCGCCAATCGAAAACCCGACCAGGGACAAGACGACATGGTGATGTTCGGCGCACGATATTACTGGCGCGATATGCAGCGGCTTGCACGTTTTGTGTTTTGATGCCCAGATTACGACCTGAAATGGTCTTGCCTTGCTGCATTTCCGGCCATCGACATTGATGTTGCTCGCGGTATCCGCACTGTTTTTCTGTGGATCAATGAGAAGGGGATTAATCCTGCCGACAGTTTCCGTCATATTCGTAACGTTCTTGCTGACCCCATCATTCTGACGCGACCCGGAAGATGAATGACGCCGACCGATCGACTATGGATTTGAGGCTCGATCCCGTTGCGCAGAATGAAGGCGCAGATGCGGTATTGATGGCGTCGACATATTCATTATCTTTCAACAAATTGCGCTCTCGGACCAACGGGAATGAACTCGATGACCTGACCAAGTGCATTTTCCCTTCCGGATCCCTGTGATTGTTGCGCACAACTCTCCCCGCAAATTCTTATGTCGATTGACGCGCCACACCAAATGACAGATCACCCATCGCTTTCGCTGGGTCCATGATGTCCTGCTCAACGACACCCATGTCGATCTTGGGGTGAACAGTCTCGAAGTGACCGAGATCAACCCGCAGGGCAAGACCAGGACCTTCTCCTGGGTCACCGATCAAACGACATGGCCCCACAGTTTGCGGTGCTCTCCCCAAGTTGGGGACCACCAAAAACTCCGGGGTCAGGCGGCAGGCCGCTCAATCTCTTGATCCGTGTTGGTTGCGCTGAAGAGTCCGGGATGCCAGGATTGGAACTTGGTTTTGAGTGTCCCGTCCAGGACGCGGGTCCGGGTCTGGAGCATGAGGTGGGCCCCCTGTTTTGACCACCGCATCTGCTGTGTCTTCGCGAAGCGTTTCCCCACAACCGTATTGACTGTGGATTCGACGAAAGCGGTGGAGATCCGCTCCCCGTAGCGCCGCCGCTCAGCAGAGTTCGGGATCATGGTCCGGTTGTGTGCGATATAGGTCTGGAATTCGCTGGCGGCCTTGCGCAGGGCCTTGATGCTGGCAGAGTGCGTCTCGATGTCCTCCAGATCATCCACCAGATCTGCGATGAATGCCTGCCCCCCATGCCGGTTGCCGTGCCAGAGGAAGCCCTTGATCCGGCGGAGATCCCGGTCCAGCTCCTTGGCCGCGTCGTCATGGTGATGCGCCAGTCCCTTCACATATTGCCGCCGGACTGTGATCCGCATGGTGATCGGGAACCCGTCGCGGATATGGTCGGATGCCGGGGCCATGAACGGGGCCATGTTGATGACTGTGTCCCCGCCATCCGTCATGAAGGTCACAGGCTGGTTCTCCTGCCAGCCCAGGTCTTTCAGGATCGTGTGCAGGCGTCGTTTGGGCTTTTCGTCGAGACTCTGGACAAGCCCGAAATACCGGTTTCCCCTGTCCTCGGCCATGGACTTCCCGACCAGGACCTCGAAATGCGTCGGCCGTCCGTGATCGTCCCTCGCGCGCGTGCGCACATAGCCACCATCGATCCCCACCGCAATCGGCCCGTCGGGATTGGGGAGCGCGGCGCGCTGGGCTATTGCGACGCTCTCGCCCTATTGCGACGCTCTCGCCATCGGAACGTGGCCGTGGCCCCCGCGCGCGCGGAGCGCAGGTCCATGCGGGGTGGTTGAATGCACCGGCAAACCGTGGCCCCCGCGCGCGCGGAGCGCAGCTGATGGGCGGTCCAGTCCCACCCGCGTTCCCACCGTGGCCCCCGCGCGCGCGGAGCGCAGTGGGGAGATGGGATCAGGGGAGGGGCGCAACGCCCGTGGCCCCCGCGCGCGCGGAGCGCAGTGGTTGGAATGCGCCAGCGCGACGGAACCACCGCCGTGGCCCCCCCCCCCCCGCGCGCGGAGCGCAGCTGTCGGGAGTGGCATGGAAATCCCGGCCCTTGCCGTGGCCCCCGCGCGCGCGGAGCGCAGGGCCTGTCACTGGCCCACACTTGACACTGTATCTCTGTTGCGATAACCTGATTCGCAT